>CAMVBR010000003.1 GCA_947165755.1 uncultured Clostridia bacterium | reverse complement strand
TTTATAATTAAAGTAAAATGTCTAAAATAGATCAAGGATATAAACTAATATATATTTATATTTCTTTTTTAATGATTCTTCATGTTTATTTTATTCTTTTTTTCTCCGAAAATAAAGCAAGATTATCTTCAAAAATAAGATCAAGTAAATGGAGAAATAAAATAATATCTTCTTCATAATCGGCAATTCCAGGATCCTTTGGTATTTGACCGTTCATTTTCGCGATCCGATGATTCAGCCTGGGCTCAATGGTTTCATGGTACAGAATAACAAGAATCGCCGCAATCGGAATTGCGAGGAGGATCCCGAGCATCCCGGCGATTTTGCCGCCGAGAATGATCAGTACCAACGTCCAGACCGCAGGGATCCCCAGCGATCCTTTGAATAATCTGGGTTTGATCACCATACCGTCCAAGCCCTGAAGAATACAGATGAAAATGAAAAACCAGAGAGCGTTCAACGGCTTATCGAGCACAAGGAAAAACATGGCTATCAGCGCACCGATCATGGGGCCGAACGTGGGTATGATATTCGTGATCCCCACGACTGCCGCAATCAGACCCGCGTAAGGCATGCGCATCACAAGCGCAAAAACAAGGGAACAAACGGCTACAATACAGGCGTCAAGCAGGGTGCAGCCGATATAACGGATAAATACGGCGTGGCAGCGTCCCAAAAGCTTGTTGTTTCGTTCAAGGCGATCCTTTTTGAAGAGAGCTCTTCTGATTTTGGAAAGCAAGCCTACCAAACCTTTTTCGGCAACAAGGAAGCACACGCCGAACAATACGCCGATTGCAAAATTTGAAACGCTGCTTCCGACGGTGCCGAGGGTACTCAACACTGTTTTTACGTTGTTTTTCAGCCAGTTGACCAACGTATCCATTCCGTTATCGATCAAAGTGGATACGTTAGATATATCGATATCGATTTTTTTGGATTGCGCAAACGCAACGATTTTTTCGAGGATCTCCTGCAGCTTTGAGGTATAGTTATCCCAGTTTCCGATCAATTTTGAAATGCTCTGGTATAATGAAGGGATGAGCGCCACAAGCAGAACCGTAAGGAATAATACAAAACAAAGCACGGTAATTACTACCGACCAGAAGTGTGCCGTGTTTCGGTTCCTTACTTTGCCGAGCATCTTAAATTCAAAGAAATCGGAAACGGGATTCAGCAGATATGCAACTATGATGCCGATCACAACCGGAGACAATAGCTTCCAGAGCGAAGAGAGCCATCCTGCGATCACACTGAAGTGACAAAGAATAACGTAAAGCAGTACGGCACTGCAGGTTGCACAAGTATACGCAGCCCAGGGGCTTGAAAGCAGTTTATTAAGCTTCTTCATATTATGTCTCCTTAAGATACGGTTTATTTTTTGCCCGCATCAGACAGTTTTTTTCTGCTTCCATCAGGATAAACAATTACCGTATTATTCAGCTGGCCTCTGAGCGAAGCGCGCATTGCCGCAACGTATGCCTGCCGAAGCTCCGATTGCTCCTCTTTTTCTTCGGGGGTAAGGCCCTCATCCGATTTTGCTTTTTTTGCAAGCGCATTGATTCTGTCTATTTGAGCTTGTGTGATCATACATTATTCCTCTCCGGGGGTATAAAAACCTTTAAATTCCTGTGGGTCGATCTCAACGTCCCAGTTTATGCCGTCGTCGTCTTCTTCTTCGGGCCTATAAGGTTTTAACGGGATCTCGGCGAATGCTTCTGTTTTTGTGGTATTCCCCCACAAGGAAGGAATTATGTTCAGCGTATATCCGCATCCGTTCGGCGTAAGCCACTCATGCATCGGCGCTTCGGGCAAAGCAAACATTTGCATGATCGTCATGATCACACCGCCATGCGTTATTACGGCAACACTGTCCGCGTCGGACTTGATGATACCGTTTACTATATCATAGAAGCACGTGGATATCCTTTTTTGAAAACCTTTATTGCTTTCCCCGAAGGGGGCCTGCGCATCAGGGCCTCCGGCGAGCCATTGCGCAAATTCAGGCTCCCCTTTCAAATCATCGGCTGTTAATCCTTCAAATTCACCGAAATCATATTCTATGAGATTATCGAAGATCAACGGCTGAGAATCCGGGTAAAGTATTTTCGCCGTTTCAATGCAGCGTTTCAAAGGACTGCACAAAACGGCGTCCACCGAGGGATACTCATATTCTGTTTTCATTGCTTCAAGCTGCCGTTTTCCCTCTTCCGTAAGGGATACGTCCGTGTGGCCGATATATTGGCCCTCTGCGCTGCCTTCGGAAATGCCGTGCCTGATCAAATGGATTTTATATGTTTTCATTCTTTTCCCTGCAATTTTGTTTACTTTTTTGTTTTATGATAGTATAATCTAAAGCAAATAAAAAAGCAAGAGGTGACATCGATGAGCGCAGAATTTTCAGCAAAAATATCTATGCTGCGAAGAGAGAAAGGCATTACGCAGCGTAAAGCCGCCGAAGACCTGCAGATTTCTCAGGCGCTTTTGTCGCATTACGAAAAAGGCATACGCGAATGCAGTCTTGATTTTGTAAGAAAAGCCGCAGTATATTACGGGGTCACCGCCGATTTTTTGCTTGGTATCACCGAAAGCAAACATACGCTGAAAGACGTTTACGCGATTGATGATATCGATTCCGATGTTGAACTGAATGCGAAAAGCCTGATCCGTTCTCTGCTTTATCTTTCGGAATATGCTTCTGCCGCAAGTGAGAATGCGGCCGACTATTACTTGAATTATTATTCTTTATGTGTAAAAAAATTCATCTGTTCCATACAGGGAAATACCCCGAAAGCTCGCCTGTGTGATTTCGCCCTGCAGTTGCTTTCGGATGAACAGCGGATCATGCGTGTTCAGGGGGATAATGATATGAAAAACTCCCGTGCCCTGAAAACCGTATTGGATCATGCCGATCTGCTGACCGATGAAATAGTAAAAAAAATCAGGAGCGATTGATCGCTCCTTTTTCCTTCATTTCAAGCTTTTTATCGTATCAAGTATTATCAGCCCAGCGGCAAACACAACGGCTGCGATACTGCATATTCTTCCTGCGGTAAAGATCCTTTTTGCCGTTTTTATCAGTTTAACGTCTCTTTTTAACACTTGCAGCTGCATAATTCGTTGAAACCTTCCTATTCTTCATTTGTGAGATAAACAGCATGGGCAATACATGGGATCGTGTCTCCCTGATAAACCGTGAGGGGGCTCATCAATGCGCCTGTTCCCGCGAACAGTACACGATTTAATTGCCCGGATTCGAGCTTTGACACTATGGTTGAGCATATAACCGCAGCAGAACAGCCGCAGCCGGACCCTCCCGCATGGGTATCTTGCATATTGCCGTCAAAAATCATGACGCCGCAATCCGCGTGCGCTTTTTTTATGTCAATCGCATATTCCCTTCGCATCAGCTCTACCAGGATCTCCGAACCGATCCTTCCAAGATCGCCGGTCAGGATCATATCATAATTGTCTGGCGAAGTATTCGTGTCTTTCAAAAATGCCGCGATAGTTGCAGCCGCTGCGGGAGCCATTGCTGCGCCCATGTTCGTCATATCTTTTATGCCGTAGTCTGTGATTCTACCAACCGTTCCCGCCCTGATCGCAATCTTTTTGCTGTTTTTCCCTATGATAGCTGCCCCTGCGCCTGTAACGGTCCTTTGCGCCGTCGGCGTCCGCTGGCCGCCGTATTCAAGCGGAAAGCGGAATTGCTTCTCCGCTGCGCAAAAATGTGAAGAGGCTTCCGCCAATGCCAGCGAGGCCATTCCCGAGTCAACCGCAGCCGCAGCCAGAAATAACGATAATGCGAAGGTTGAGCAAGCGCCGAACAATCCTGCCATGGGAATATTTTTTTCCCTGAATCCGAACGTACTTGCCGTGCATTGATTGAGAAGATCGCCGGCAAAAGCGATTTGAATATCGGCAGGTGAAAGATCGGCCTTCTTCAGTGCTGCGTCTGTTGCCTGTTTTACAAGTGCGGCTTCCGCATGTTCCCATGTGCCGCAAGAAATGCCGTCGTTTTCATTTGTTACGTCAAAACAAGCGGCGAGAGGACCTTTGCTTTCTGCTTTCCCCACACTTGAAGCCGCGCTTATCACGCCGGGGGGTGATTCAAATATTACCGTATTTGCTCCTGCCCTTTTCATTTCATCTATCCTCTGCAAAAAAAATAATAGATAAAGCCATATAACGACGCCGCAGTACAGCCATAGACGATCACCGGGCCTGCGATGGTAAACATACGCACGGCAGTGCCGGTAATTCTTCCTTCGGTTTGAAATTCAACCGCCGGTGAAACGACCGCATTGGCAAAGCCTGTGATCGGTACCATTGTACCCGCGCCGGCAAATTTTGCAACCGTATCAAAAACGCCGAAGCCTGTTAAAATTCCGGTCAGTACGATCAGTGAAATGCAAACGCATGCCGCGGACGTTTTATCGTCGAGACCGCTTCTTTCACAGAAATAAAACAAGGCCTCTCCTGCCAGACAGATGATTCCCCCGACCAAAAATGCGGAAAAACAGTTTTTCATTATCTTTGATTTCGGCAAATGGGATTCCACAAGGCTTTTGTATTCATTTTTTTCCAAAACAAATCACGTTTCCTTTCAGAATCATTGTTCCGAATTTGCATAAAAATATACAAAAAAACACCGCATTTGGGCGGTGCAAATAAGGGATAATACAGGTTCTTTGCCGCTCTTTTCCGCCCGAACTGCCTGCTCGGCACAGGGTATCCGTCAGGATTACCCTGTGCCGTTCAGATTGTTCGGACAAAAAATAGCAGGCAAAAAACTGCTTCGCACCACAGCGGATGCGATTTTTGCGAAAGACAAGGCGCAGGGGACGGATAATCCTGGCGGATATCCGTCCCCTGCAACGCAGTATTTCACAAATAAGCGCGCCGCTGCGGCTATATTATCCCTAATTTGCGCCGCCCTTCGGTGCGTTTTTTGTAACTGAAATCAGTCGCTGATATAAGGAAGCAACGCAAGCTGACGGGCGCGCTTGATCGCAACAGTAAGTTCTCTCTGATGCTTTGCGCACGTGCCGGTAACTCTGCGGGGCAGGATCTTTGCTCTTTCAGAGATAAAACGGCGAAGCTTGGCAGTGTCTTTATAATCGATGAACTCGGACTTCTCAACACAGAAAGTGCAAACTTTTTTGCGGCTCTTTCTGTTCATGGGACGCGCGGGTCTGGCATCTTTTTTCTCGAAAGCCATGAAATATTCCTCCTGTTAGAATAAAAATAAATTAGAACGGGAAATCATCGTCTTCCACAACAGTGGAGAAATCTTCGCTGCTCGTATTCGAGTAGGAAGAAGCGTTGCCGTTGCCGCCTGCGGGAGCGGCGCCGGATTCTGCTTTGGAACCTGTAAAGCTGACGTTATTTACCATAACTTCATAGGTCGTGCGGTTCTGGCCGGTGGTTCTATCCTGGAATCTGTTCATGCGAAGCTCTCCCTGAACGGCGATCATAGAGCCTTTGTGAAAATACTTGCTGACAAATTCGGCCTGCTGACGCCAAGCCACACAGTTTATGAAGTCCGTCTGACGTTCCTCACCGGGGCGAACATAACCGCGATCGACAGCAATGCTGAAACGAGCGACAGGTACCGCGCTGGTAGTGGTTCTCAGATCAGGGTCGGCAGTAAGTCTGCCCATCAAAACAACACAGTTAAGCATAATTATTCCTCCATTATCTCGCTACGATGATGGAACGCAGAACGCCGTCGGTAATGTTATACACACGCTCAAGCTCTGCGGGGAAGCTCACGTCGGCCTCAAACGTATAAAGTACGTAATAACCGTCGGTCTCGTAGTTGATGGGATAAGCAAGCTTTTTCAAACCCGATTCATCCACTGCCTCCATTGTGCCGTTCGCTTCAATCAGCGCCTTGAATTTTTCAACAAGGGCGTTTGCTTTTTCTTCGCCTTCTTTTACGGAGAAAACCGCAACTGACTCATACTTTGACATTTATGATGCACCTCCTTTTGGACTTTGGCCCCCGATCCGGGAGCAAGGATATTGTAATTTAATTACAACAAGTAGAAATTATACAGATAAAAAAGAGATTTGTCAATAATATTTATTGTATTTTTTTTGAAATATTTATATGGTAACCATTAACTTCTACTGTGTTTGTTGTTATCCGCCATTCTGACAGAACTGTTACTTGAAATTAAAGGCCGCGTATGGTATACTTCATTTGAGGTGAAAAAAGATGTCAGAAGAAAATATCATGATCTTTGTCTGGCTCGGCCTCACGATCGTTTTTGCCCTGATTGAAGGTGCCACCGCACAACTGACAACCATTTGGTTTGCGATCGGCAGCGCCGCCGCATTCATTGTTGCGGTTTGCGGCGTAAAAAGCGTATTGATCCAGGTGATCGTATTTGTTGCGGTTTCCGTGATCACTCTGCTTGCCACGCGGCCGCTTGTGAAAAAAATCATTCACAAAAAAACGGAACCTACCAATGCGGACAGAAATATCGGAGAAACGGGCGTTACCGTGTCTGAAATCAACAACCTTCTCGGAACCGGCGAGGTGAATCTCAAGGGTACCATCTGGACTGCCCGAAGCGACGATGATGCCGTCATTCCGAAGGATACGCAGGTCACGGTGAGCAAAATCGAGGGCGTAAAGCTCATTGTTAAAAAAATTTAGGAAAAACGGAGGAAACAATCATGCCTGAAATCAATGCAGGAATCATTGCCCTGATCGCGCTTGTTGTGATCATTATCGGAATCATCATTGCGAACATCAAAATCGTTCCCCAATCCAAAGCGTACGTGATTGAACGCCTCGGCGCTTACTCCACGACCTGGCAGACCGGTCTGCATATCAAGATCCCCGTGATCGAGAGAGTTGCCAAAATCGTATCGTTAAAAGAACAGGTTGCGGACTTCCCTCCTCAGCCGGTGATCACGAAAGATAACGTAACCATGCAGATCGATACCGTTGTCTTCTTCCAAATTACCGATCCCAAGCTTTATACCTACGGGGTAGAGAGCCCCATCTCGGCAATCGAAAATCTGACCGCAACCACCCTCAGAAATATTATCGGTGAGCTTGAGCTTGACCATACGCTCACCTCCCGCGATACGATCAATGCAAAAATTCGCGTGATCCTGGATGAAGCGACCGATCCGTGGGGCATCAAAGTTAACCGTGTTGAGCTGAAAAACATCTTCCCGCCCAGAGAGATCCAGGACGCGATGGAGAAGCAGATGAAGGCAGAGCGCGAGCGCCGTGAAGCCATTTTGAGGGCAGAGGGTGAGAAAGCATCCGCCGTGCTTGTTGCCGAAGGTGAGAAAGAAGCCAAGATCCTCGCCGCAGAGGCCGATAAGCAGTCCGCTATTCTCAGAGCGGAAGCTGTAAAAGAGGCCAAGATCCGCGAGTCCGAAGGTGAAGCGCAGGCCATTCTGGCGATCCAGCAGGCAAAGGCCAAGGGCATTACGCTGATCAATGAGGCAGGTCCTTCCGAAGCAATGCTCCGTATGCGCAGCCTTGAAGCGTTTGAAAAAGCCGCCGACGGCAAAGCAACCAAGCTTATTATTCCTTCGGATATTCAGGGCGCGGTCGGTATTGCCGCCGCATTAAAAGAGACCGTAACCAACGGCTGATAGCAGTATCCGGAAATCCCGAGCCAGTAAACAAACAAACCGGCAAGAATAAAGAAGTGAAATAATGCGTGATAATATCTTCTTGTTCTTCCCATGCCGTAAAAAACAAGACCGACGATCAGAAGCGAGCTTCCGCCAAGGAATGCAAAAAACGCGCCGATCGGTAAAACAAAATAAGCTTTCGCGCCGCAAACGGCGCACACCAGAGCAGTGAGGATGTATATAATCATCTTCACTGCTTTCCATTTTTCAAAGCCGAGAAAAGACACGAACAAGCCGCATGCAGCTCCCAACCAAGCGGAAATAAGCATCAATACCGCCGCAGCGGTTCCAACGGTATCAAATACGACCGGTACGCAGCCGGAGGCGGTTCCGCTTACAGCAAAGAATATAACACAGTGATCCAGTATACGCAGAATCTTCTTTTTCTTCTCGCCTTTTGCCGCATGATACATAACAGATACTGCAAACATAGCCGTGGTGCCTAAAAAGTACAATACAGCGCAGATCATGCGGATCGTATCGGATATTTTCCATGCGGGAAGAACACAATCTTTCAGTATCAGAAAAGACAACACAAACCCAAGCGCATGTGTAATGCAGTTCAGCAGCTCTTCCCTTTCCGTATATGCAACAGTTTTTACTTCATCAAGTTTCATAATGATCACATCCGTTATTTATTGTATCAATTTTGAAATTACATGTCAAATTATTATATTTCGGAAACGAACAGATCTTTTTCAGAAAAATAACTTGTTATCGGAATAATAATATGGTAAAGTAAAAGTAACTGAATATAGGAGGGTTTCGTATGAAAATAACCTTTATGGGCGCCGGCAGTACGGTATTCGCAAGAAACGTGATCGGCGACTGCATGTGCTGCGAATCGTTGCGTGACAGTATTTTCGCATTATATGACATTGACGCAAAACGGTTGGAGGAAAGCCGCACGATTCTTGAAGCAATGCGAGCCGCAAAGGGCTGCTACGGGAGGATCGAATGTTACGTTGGCGTTGAAAACAGAAAAGCCGCGCTTAAGGGGGCAAATTTCGTCGTCAACGCAATCCAGGTCGGCCTGTATGATCCGTGTACGATCATCGATTTTGAGGTCCCGAAAAAATACGGTCTCCGTCAGACGATTGCGGATACGCTTGGTATTGGCGGAATCATGCGCGCGCTTCGCACGATCCCCGTATTAAAAGATTTTGCCGAAGATATGGCTGAGGTTTGTCCGGATGCGCTGTTTTTGAACTATACGAATCCCATGGCGATGCTTACAGGGTATATGCTTCGCTATACGCCGATCAAAACCGTAGGGCTTTGTCACAGTGTGCAAACGTGCTCCGAGGGATTGCTGCGCGATCTCGGTATGGAAGACCGCCTTCCGGGCAGAAAAGAACTGATCGCGGGCATTAACCACATGGCTTGGCTGTTGGAGCTCAAAGATAAAAACGGCGTCGATTTATATCCGGAGATCAGATCCCGCGTAGACGAATACCTTTTGAAGCCGGACGCGACCAATAAGGTGCGAATGGAATATATAAAGAATTTCGGTTACTACGTAACGGAATCCAGCGAACACAATGCCGAATACAATATGTTTTATATCAAATCCCGGTATCCGGAGCTGATCAAGCGATACAACATTCCGTTGGATGAATACCCCCGGCGCTGTATTAATCAGATCGACCGTTGGCAAAAAGAATATGCCGAGATCCTGGAAACCGGCATCAAAGAACATGAGCGGTCCAATGAATATGCCTCGCATATTATGGAAGCTGTTGTTACGGGCGCGCCATATCAGATCGGCGGCAACGTTCTCAATAAAGGAAATCTAATCGAGAATCTCCCTGCCGACGCCTGTGTGGAGGTTCCCTGCCTTGTAAACGGCTACGGGGTACTTCCCTGCCGGGTCGGGGCGCTGCCCGTGCAATGCGCCGCAATGAACATGACCAACATCAACGTGCAGCTTTTGACGATTGAAGCCGCCGTCACACAAAAGAAAGAACACATTTATCAGGCGGCAATGCTCGATCCGCATACCGGAAGTGAATTGGATATCGATACCATCAAAAAGATGGTGGATGATTTGATTGAGGCGCATGGTTCTTATCTTCCGGCCTATCACTGAGCCGCAAAACTAAGGAGAAAAAGATATGAAGAACATATTGATGAAAACCGCTTCTGTTTTGATGGGTTTGCTGATTCTCTGCCTGCCCTTATTGCCCTGTATGGCCGCAGGCTTAGCTGATGCGCTGCCGATGCTTCACACCGAGGGTGAGAAGATCGTTGACGCCAACGGGAATCAGGTGATCCTGCGCGGAACAAACTTCGGCGGATGGGGAATCATGGAGGATTGGTTCTGTCCGTTTCAGAATCCGGCCGGGGAAGAGATCGCATACGATACGCTCGTTTCCCGTTTCGGTCAGGAAAAGACACATGCGCTGTTTCAGTGGTACCGTTCCAACTGGATCACGGAAATCGATTATAAAAACGTAGCTGATCTCGGTATGAACTGCATTCGCCTGCCCATCTGGTACCGCAATTTCCAGAGTGACGATAACGGAACATGGTATCGCTCCGCAAACGGCGAGATCGATTTCCGTGAGCTGGATGAAGTTATCGCAATGTGCAAAAAATACGGCTTATACCTGATCATCGACCTGCATGGGCTCCCCGGCTATCAGAATGATTACGATCATTGCGGCCGTTCAAAATCCATGTCTCTTTTTGATGACACAGAGAAAGCGTCTCGTTACCGCGAAGTCGTAATCGATTTTTGGACGACGCTTGCCGAGCACTGCGCCGATGAATCCACAGTTGCCATGTATGACCTTATGAATGAGCCTCTCGGCACAAACATTACGATCAACAGATCCATGCAGCAAATGTTTTGGGATCTGAGTAATGATATTTATAATGCGATCAGAACGGTAGACGCGCGGCACATTATTTCTATGGAGGCGATTTGGGATCCTTCCGCCATCCCATCCCCTGATGTATACGGCTGGAAGAATATCGTATATCAGGAACATCTTTACGATGTAACCAACTTTGCTTATCTCAGAAAAGCAAATGAAATCAGGGACGCCGGTTATAACGCGCCGTTTTATATCGGGGAGTTTTATCCCCGCGGCGTATCTTCTTTTGATTATCTGTTTTCTCTGTTCAACAAAAGGAATCTGAGCTGGACCACGTGGACGTATAAAGGCGCAGGACCTGACGCAGACAAATCCCCCTGGTTTTTATACGGTTCCTCTCAGATCGCAAAAATCGACTATATAAACGACAGTTACGAAACACTGTGGAACAAATGGGGAGAATGCCTGCGTACAGACAGCGGGAATTTCATAAAAACCGCCTTTGCAGACTATGCGGCGTATTATGTGGACGGAAGTGTCGATCATGCCGCTTTGTATTCATTCGGTGCTGTTGACAGCATTGGTTCCGTAAATACAAGGTGGAATTTGTTCACTGACAAATTGAAGGCGATCATTACCACAATAAAGGATTGGCTTCGGAAGCTCAGCACAGGCGATCTTCTTTGAGCAACAATCTTTCTGATAATACTCCGGAAAAACAAAAAGCAGCAATACCAAATTCGTGTTGCTGCTTTCTTTTTTATTATGTTTCTATCTCACAGGGTCAGCGAAGGGGATCGTTCTGATTACATGCGGTGAAAGACTCTTAATTATGACGCGCGCTTCAGATAGGCCATGGATACGTATCCCGTGTGCCCCTTATAGCTTACCTCGCCCCAATAGCGATAGGCGTCGTTTGTATCAGTCGTTTCAATGATTTTTGTTATCGTCAGCTTTGTGCCGTCGTCAATGCTTAAGATCGTTTCACCGTCTTTGGACGCCGTCTTTCTGAACGTGAGCGTATAACCGCCCGTGGAAACAATATAATCGCCTGCGGTATAACGGGCTTCAGCGGTTGTTTCTTCCGTGGTTGCCTCGGTAGAAGGTTCCGGGGCGGCAGTTGTCGTATCGTTTGAAGGTTCCGTTGTGGGAGCGGGGGCCTGCGTTGTGCTTTCCGGCTGCGATGTTGTGCTTTCCGGTTCTGTTGTGAGGTCCTCGGGGGTAACGATGTTATCTGAGTAAGCTTTTTTCAGGTAATTCATTGCAACCCATCCGGTATACCCTTTATATGTGGTTTTACCCCAGTATTCAACGGTACTGCCATTGGCGGCAACGTTTTCATCGTGGAATATTTCATCTATGGTGATTTTAGTTCCGTCGCCGATCTCAAGGAAAATACCGCTGTCAAGCGTGTGTTCCTTGCGGAATTTCAGTGAATATCCGTCCGCTGTTACGGTATATTCCCCGGGCTTATAGGGAGAAGGATCTTCCGTTGTGATCTCCTCCGTGGTGCTTTCGGCTTCAGCCTGTAAAGAAGCAAGTTCCTCTTGCCTTGCTTTCACAGCGGCGCGATGACCGAACACGATACCGAGTATAATACAGAGCAGCGCTAAAACTGCATACACAATGATCACAAGTCTGCGGATCTTCTGCGCCTCTTGTTTTTTTTCTCTTCGATATGTGTACGTGTAGGTGTTTTTGTCTTCCATGATTTGATCCTTTCAATATTAAAAAGAAAAATTGTATTCAACTGCGATGCCGATGATTTCAAGAGAATCATCGTTTGTATCTACAAGAATGGGCGTGGTGGTCGGGAATGCGCCTGAAAAAATAATTCCTCCGTTGCCATAACTGATACGTCTGAGATAAAACCGTTTATTCAGCCGGAACAATACGGTCTGCCCGTCAAGGCAAGAGTCTTGTAAGCGGATCAGCAACAAAGCGCCTTTCGGAATCAGCGGCTCCATAGAAGAATCGTCATTTTGAAGCATGATGTAAGAAAAGCCGGTATCCAAATATTCGGGAAGAATGCTTTTGTGGTAAATCGGTTCGCTGCCGCTGCCGTATTGAGACAGTTGAAATACGGGGATGTTGGTGCGGACGGCGCCTTCCTTGCCGAGTACCGCATCGCGGCACAAAAGATAATCCAGACTGCAATCAAATATGGAGCTCAAAAGAACAAGCGTGTTGATATCAGGCTCATTGGAACCCAATTCCCACATGCGAACAGCGCTGCCGCTCTTTCCGAATTTAGCGGCAAGAGCGTTTTGCGTCATACCGGCATTTTTTCTGAGTTTTTTCAGCCGAATACCAAATCCGTTTTTGTCTTTCATCTTCTTTCACCCACTATCAGACCTATTATACACGCATTATACAAATTTTGCAAGAGCGCAGGAAAAGAAATTCTTATATGAGATCTGTGTACGGGATCGTATTTCCGCAATAATCATCCGCGTTAAAGGCTTTCCCGAGAATTTTAACTGATTTTACTAATTTCCTTGTTCTTACAAACTCGTTTTTTCCGGGACAAAACGGATAGATCCCTATATTTGAGAAAACGTACCAAAGCGCCATGCTTCCGTTATCCTCATCCCCGGGGAAACCATCGTCCTTCCAGGAGAAAAGCGCCCTGCATATTTTTTCGGTCCAATAGGAAGTTTTTTCTGTATCCCCAAGCGCGGAATAGATATACGGAATATGAAAGCTCGGCTGGTTAGAGATCGCGCATTGGCCGAAATCGACCGCAGCCATTTCCGTCATTTCGTGGATCTCGCAGGAATAACCGCCGATCTCATATTTCGGCTCCGCCGCAAACAGAGCGTCTATTTTTTCCTTCAGTTTTTCTTTGCCGCCGTAAAGCTCAGCAAGACCATCAATATCATGCGGAACCGCAAACGAATTCTGCCACGCGCTGCCTTCGGTGTAATCCAATCCCCAGGAAAAGGGATCAAATTCAGCCCGAAAGCTTCCGTTTTCATGTTTTGCCCGCATAAAACCGGTTTCCCTATCAAACAAGTTTTTATAATTCTTTGAGCGACGGTCATATTCCGAAGCAATCTTTGATTCGCCGAGAAGCGAGGCGATTCTTGCTATGCACCAATCTCCGTATGCCGCGTCAAGCGTAAGGTTTACGCTTTCCTTGTGCGCTTCGATGGGCACATATCCCAAACGTACGTAGCTTTCTGCCCCGCTGCGGCCATAGTCGTCGTTTTCAGCATTCACGTTCGCGTGTTTCAGCATTCCTTCAAATGCCGATTTCAGTGTTTCACCTGTCAGGATTCCTTTGACCGCGGCGTCACACAAAACCGCGTCAAGCAAAGTGCTGGGCATACATCCTCGCTCGCCGATCGAAGGCCACCGGGGAAGCCAACCGCATTCTTTATAGTCGTTGACAAAGCCTTCACACATCTCTTTGTATTCTTCTTTTGCAACGATCGCAAAGAAAGGATATACGGTTCGGTAGGTATCCCAGAAACCGTTATCCGTATAGCGAACGCCGGAACGGATGCTGCCATCTGAAGGGCAGTAATGAATCGGCTTATTATCCTTATTCATTTCATAGCATTTATGCGGATACAGAAACGCTCTGTACATACAGGAATAGAAGGTTCGCATCTGGTCGTCGTCAAAGGGTTCGATTTCGATACGGGATAGATATTCTTCCCAAATGCGTTCCCCGTCTTCGCGGATGGAATCAAAGCTTTTACCGGCATGATCCTGTTTCAGGTTGAGCATCGCCTGATCGTAACTAACGTAAGATATCGCAACGTTGACGTCTGCGTATTTCCCTGTTAACTTCAGATGAATACCGACGTTTTCTCCATTGATGTGACTATCAAGGATCGTATCGTCGCCGTCAGATACAAAGCTTTCGCCGATATCGATCTGGCCGGCCTCGAACCGCATCACGGCATACATCTTAAAATCCACGGCATGGCTGTCGGAACAATTCGTAACGATCGCAAATAACGTGTTGGTGGGTTCGTCGAACCTGAATTCCGAATAGCCGGATAACGGCAATACGGAAAAGTAATTGTTTTCGGCGTCGTCAAAACGAACGCGGATGCTGCAGCCTCTTTGCGTTGGGGTAAGTTCAAAGGAGCTGCGGCTTTTCAGAAATTTCACCTGTAAATAATGCGGCTGCAGTATCGCCTCCTCGGGACGATAACCGGACCAACGGTCACCCGCGCGGCGCATGGGGCGTCGTTTTTGCGGCATAAAGATAAGCGAACCGTAATCCGCGATCCACGGGCTGGGTTGATGCGTTAAACGAATACCTTCAAGACAGCGATCCGCCGGATGATAAAACCAGCTGCTGTCGCTTTTTGTTTGCGGTGAAAACGCAGCCATCGCAAACGGAAGCTGTGTGAGAGGAATCGTATCTCCGGGAGAAAAACGGTGGACTGATGCACTCCCGTGTTTGATATTCACGAAACGTATATACTTCACATATCCTCCTAAAAGAATTGCCCGGAAATGTGTTTCCGAGCAATCATGGAATTATTCACTCTTGATTTCGATCTTGAAGCCCTTTGCCTCAAGAAACGGCTTGATCTTCTGCGCGTGATTCAGCAGTGTGCTGATGGACATATCATGATTCAGCGCGTCGATGAGCAGTGATACGTATTTCGAGAGATCAACCTCACAGAACCAAGCGCGCTCAAGCAGCTCAGGGGTGCGATAGATAAGGTTTGTGGTAAACACTCTTGTGATTGCGCCTTCCGCATAAGCTTTGTCGAACTCATCAAGACCGTTGCAGAACAAACCGAACGCGCAGCAGACGTAAATGTTCTTTGCCCCCATGCTTTTCAGCTTTCTTGCTACTTCAATCATAGATTCGCCGGAGGAGATCATATCGTCCACAACGATCACGTCTTTTCCGGTTATATCATTTCCCATAAACTCATGGGCGATGATCGGATTTCTGCCTTTTACCACGCGGGAATAATCACGGCGTTTATAGAACATGCCGAGATCGAGGCCGAGAATGGAGGAATAGTAAACGCCTCTGTTTACGCCGCCCTCATCGGGTGAGATGATCGTAAGATGTTCTTTATCGATTTGAAGCTCGGGGGTATTATTAACCAGCGCTTTGATCATTTGATACGTTGTGTAAACGTTTTCAAAGCCCTTGAGCGGGATCGCGTTTACCACTCTCGGATCGTGCGCATCAAAAGTGATCAGGTTCTCTACACCGTAAAGATCGAAAAGCTCCTGAAGCATCAGAGAGCAGTCAAGGGATTCTCTGGCGCTTCTCTTATGCTGACGGCCTTCATAAAGCATTGGCATGATCACAGTGATCCGCCTTGCCTTGCCCGTCATAGCGGCGATGGCTCTTTTCAGATTCGCAAAGTGCTCGTCGGGAGAATAAGGAACGACGTGGCCGTAGATTTCATGTGTAATACCGTAGTTGAAGCAGTCGCAAAGGATGAAAATATCGTATCCTCTGACCGATTCTTTGATCTGACATTTCGATTCTCCGGTGCCGAATCTGGGAAAGGATGCTTTTAATAAATAGGTGTCTCTCTGGTAGCCGTTGAAAGCAATGGTGTCTTTGTGTTCGCTTTCTCGTTTTGTTCTCCACGTTACAAGATATTCATCGATCTTTTTCGCGAAGTCTTCGCAGCCGGGCAGCGCCAGGATACCGAGTTTACCGTAGGGTATGTTTTGCAGATCGTCGGTGTAAGCAGGCATTTGGTTTATTCTCCTTTTTTTTATTCCCAACAGAAGAAATCGTCTTAGTCGGTAACAATATATATTTTACAGTGAATTTCAAAGATTTTCAAGTAAAAACGCCCTATTTTTATCCGTGAATAATGTAGAATAAATGGAAAAAATCGGGCGCGTTTTGTACACATTTACTTGACAAAGAAAAACGCACCATATCGTTTTCGATATGGTGCTGCAATGAAAATCAGGATTTGATATCTCCGTCGTCAAACGGATCGCCGCATTCCGGGCAGAATTTGGGCGGGTGCATGGGGTCTTCAGGTTCCCAGCCGCACTTATCGCACTTGTAAAGGGGAACGCCGGAAGGCTTCTTTGCGCCGCAGTTGGAGCAGAATTTGCCTTTGTTCTCGGTGCCGCAGGCAGAGCATACCCAGGCGTTTGCCGCCGCGGGTTTCGGCGCGCCGCATTCGGGGCAGAATTTACCGGTAGCCGTTGCGCCGCACTGCGCGCAAACCCATCCCGCAGGCGCCTGAGGGGCCTGCGGCGCAGCGGTCTGCTGCCCCTGCTGTCCGCTCATCTCGAACAGGCTCGCAACGTTTGCGCCCATACCGCCGGCCATACCCATTCCCATGAAACCGGCAACGGCGCCGTTGGGATTGTTGGCAGCACCGCGCATGGCGTCTGCCTGAGCCGCCGCGAGATTTCCTGCCGCCATCGCGGGATTGCTGAGGGCCGCGCCGCGCTGAAGCTGTTTGAGCATTTCAAGGTCTTCCTCGGGCAGCGTAAGCGTACCGAGAGCAACGCTTACAACACTGATGCCTCTGAGCTCGCTCCACTTGCCAGAGAGCACGGTATTCATGGCCTCTTCAAGCTCGGTTGTGTGCGCAACGATTTGATTCGGACGGATCTGGAGCTCGGAGATCTTCGCAAAAGCGGGCTGAAGCGCGGAAACAAATTCTGTTTTCAGCTGGGCGTCGATCTCACTGCGTCTGTAATCCGCAGTTACATTGCCGCATACGTTCGTATAGAAAAGCAGCGGATCCGTAATTTTGTAGGAGTATACGCCGGAGCAGCGGACGGAAACGTCAAGGTCAACGCCGATGCGAGCGTCAACAACTCTGAAAGGCACGGGATTCGGAGTGCCGAATTTGTTATCAATGATCTCTTTCAGGTTGAAATAATAAACTCTCTGATCTTTGCCCGTATCGCCGCCGTAAGTAAAACGTCTTCCTACGGTCTTGAAGGTTTCAATAATACTTTTGCCGAGTGAACCGGCAAAAATGCTGGGTTCGGTAGAGGAATCATACGTAAACTGACCGGGTTCGGCGCAAACCTCAACAACTTTACCCTGTTCAACGATGATCATACACTGGCCGTCGGCAACAGCGATTCCGGAACCGTTGGAAATGATGTTGTCGTTTCCTTTTGTGTTGGAAGAGCGGCCGGTGATCCTTTTCTGGCCTTTTGCTACAAGCACGTCTTTATCGAGCGCTTCACAATAAAAGAATTCTTTCCACTGATCGGCTAAGGTTCCGCCAATAGCGCCGACAGCAGCTTGAATAAGACCCATAAAAATTTACCCCTTTCAAATATTGTAATTCTATTATACAGCAATTTGAAAAAAAATCAATAGTGACAAGGCCATTCCGTAATTGAAAAGAGTGAAAATACGTAAAAATAAAAAGCTATACTCTTTACATTTCACATAAATTATAATAGAATTTAATATAATAGGAGGAATGAAAATGAAAAAGAAAATCAACGTTGCCGTTATCGGCTGCGGTACGATCGCCAACTCCGCACATATTCCGGCATATATGGACTCTCCGGTGGCGGAAATCAAGTATTTTTGCGATATTATTCCGGAAAAGGCCGACGCAGCCGTAAAAAAGTACGGCTGCGGCAAAGCAGTATACGATTACACTGAGATTCTCGACGATCCGGAGCTTGACGCTGTTTCCGTATGCACACACAACGATATGCATTCCGTGATCTCCATTGATTTTATGAAGCACGGAAAAGACGTGCTTTGTGAGAAGCCTGCCGCAAGAATACTGAGCGAAGCGCTTGAAATGGAAAAAGTGTCCTATGAAACCGGACGCATCCTCTCGATCGGTGTTTGCAACCGTTATTCCAATGCGGTAAACCGTATAAAAAATATGATCGAAAACGGGGATCTCGGCGAAGTATTTCACGTATACGCCAGCTTCCGCGCGCACAGATCCATTCCCGGACTCGGCGGGGATTTCACAAATTTCGCATGCTCCGGCGGCGGCGCGCTGATAGATTGGGGCGTGCATTATCTGGATCTTATCATGTACTGTTTGAACGATCCGAACGTGCTCACCTGTTCCGGCGAAGCTTTCTGCAAGCTGGGCGTGGATATGAAAAACTATACGTACGAAAGCATGTGGGCCGAGGATACCTCCGATACCGAAAACGGCGTATACGACGTGGATGACTCGGTGGTAGGGCTGGTGCGAACGGATAAAGCCGTGATCAGCTTTCACGGCGCCTGGGCGCAGAATATCGGCGTAAATGAGACGTATATCGATTTCATGGGAGACAAAGGCGGCATCCGTCTGCAATACGGCGGCGGATTTACATATTATACCGCAAAAAACGGCGTTTTGATCCAAGAAACACCGGAGATCGATATGAACAATATCCACCGCAGCGAGGTTCTCGATTTTGCCGAATGCGTCTGCCGCGGGGAGCGTAACCGGAACGACATCCGTTATGCGATCGGCACTTCCAAAATCATGCAGGCGATCTATGACTCTTCTGCGTCGCATAAAGAAATCAATCTTTAATCCACGAATAGAATAAGCTTCTGCAGGAAATTCCATTGCAGAAGCTTATTTTATAAAGCTACTTCGGCGATTGTTATATCGCCTTTGTTTTCGTAAGCAACCAAAGCTGTATGATTTAACGGAATTGCACAAACGTCGCTGTAGCCCGCATTTGCCGAGATCAGCAAGCGATCCGTTAATTGGCCGGATCCGTCAATTTTGAACAGCGTCAGATTTTCACGATTGTTTTCTGAATGACAGTTGGAGAAAAGCAACATATTATCATAATCGCAGAGACCTGCACAACAGACAGGATCCGACAATGATTCATTAAAAACGGGCTCTGACCAGCTCGTTCCGTTATCAGTACTCACGCTCAATGCACGCCTGTGAGGCGTATTCTCATTTCGGATGTTTAGTATTATGCTGCCGTCCGCACCTTGTGCGATACAGCATTCGCTTGGATCCTGAAGGATATTTGCGCCGATGGGCGCAGATAACGACCATGTTCCGTCCGGATTCTTTTTCAGCACGCGAATCAATGATGGATGATGTGAAAAAATATCATTTCTATTTAACGCGAACCACATCGGAATAATCAAAGAATGATCATTTAGCGAAATACCGTGCCCCGGACCGACAGCAAGTACAGACCAAAAAGAATCTTCCGTCAACGCTTCGATGACCTGTGTAAGCTCAATGGGTGGGCTGAAGCTGTCGCCGGCGTTTTCGCTTTCGCAATAATACAGTCGCTTATAGTTTTCACAGTAAAAGAAAAAAAGGTGATTTCCGTCGGCGATCAAAAGCGGATTGTTCATCGCATTCCTGCCTTTACCAGATACGACAACATTTGTTGAAGACCATGTTTTCCCGAAGTCCCTGCTCTTCTGCATGCCGATATCAATAGCCGACCAGTCTCCTCCCCTGCGGCATTCATAGCAGCAAAGAACTGTACCATCAGGAAAAGAAAGAATGCCCGGAATCCGGATGTTTGTATAGCCGGCTCTTTCATAAAAATCAGCCCTGTTATATAAAGACAGGTTTTGTGTTCCTAATAATTTCATCCGAGATTTTCACGAACAGCATTTAGCAGTTCTGTCTTTTGTGCATCCGTCAGGTCCGTAAAAGGCGCGCGAACAACGCCCATGGGGATTCCCATTGACGTAAGAATCGTTTTGCATCCTGCCATAACGCCGTATTTGCAAAGAACAGTGATGACCCTATCCACCCTTTCCTGCAAAGCAGCGGCTTCCTTTATATTACCGCTGTGAAACAGCTCAAGAATTCGGATAAAGGACGGCGCCATAAAATTGTAGGTGCTGCCGATAGCAGCTTCGGCCCCCATGGAAAGACCCGCAAGAAACGTTTCATCAAATCCGTTGAACATCACTTTATCGGGAAAAGCCGTTTTGAACTGCCGCATGGCGAAATAATCGGAGGACGTATGCTTGACGCCGATAAAACGAGGATCCTTCAGGAATTCTCCCATTTGTTCCACTGAAAGATTTACGCCGGAAAAAACAGGTATATTATAAATAATCATGGGAATCCGCACGGCGTCTACGATATCAAAATAATACTTTTTGATTTGCGCAAAAGAAAATTTGTAATAAAACGGGGCAACGGAAGAGATCGCATCGTAACCGCTTTCTTCCGCAGCTTTCGCAAGTTCGATCGCATCTTTTGTGGATATGCACCCGACCTGAGCGATCAACACACCTCGCCCCTGATTATATTCAGCTACGGCTTTAATTACAGCTTTTCGCTCTTCCATAGAAAGCAAAAATGCTTCTCCCGTGCTTCCATCTACATAAAAACCCGATACACCTTGTGAAAGCAGGGATTCCACCAGCTTCTTCAGTGAATTGAAATTCACATTACCCTCTGTGTCAAACGGTGTGAGCAGTGCCGGAAATACGCCCTTAAACTTTTCAATCATCTCAAAACACATCAAACAAGCCTCATATTGATTACTTTTTCATAACTGCGAACCCATTTTTCAACGGGACCCGCCGCGTATTTTTTCGGCATTGCCGCGCAAACGGAAGTTACGGCAGCAATTTTTTTTGATACGGCCATAATTTTTTTCAGCAAAGCTTTGTCCTTTACAACACTGAAAACCTTTGTCTTTACACTTTGCAGATTGTTGCCTTTAAAAATTTTCAGAAGATCCGTCGTATCCGCGTCGATCGAAAGGTCTGACGATGTAAGGACGCCGCTGTCAAAGAGAAAATCCAGTTCGTCGGGCGTAAATACTGTGAGCGCTTCCTTTACACAGGCAAGCATTGCGAACCCGGCGCCGAGCGCTCTATAATATCTCACCTGATATCCCCAAAGCGTATCCGCGGAATAAGCGCCCTGTACATCATTTTCAATTGTTTCACACAGCATTCCGGCGGCCTTGAAGCTGTTGGCGATGCCGGAGCCGATAATGGGGACCGTCATATAGGCTGCGTCGCCGATCGCCGCATATCCGTCGCAAACCAGCTTTGAAAGCGGTTGGCGCACCGGGATTTTTACAAACTGCCCTCCCCTTTGCAGCTCGGTGCCCAGCGAGGGGTTCGTTTTTCTGTAATAATTCGCCGTGCGTTCGGCTTCTTCCAAATCAAAAGGTTCAAATCGACCGATCAGTAAATCGGTACAAGAGTCTTCTGTTGCCACCCAGCCGATTCCCAGCTTTCTTTCGGCAAACAAACAGACCTTATACTTATCAGCGACGTCTTCTTCCGAAGCCCGATTATAAAAAGCGCGGTATACGTAAAACTGATTGTTTTTGCCCGTATCGGGATTAACGCCGCAAACAGAGGGAAGCCCGTTTTTTACGGGAGAATCCATACCGCAGGCGTCGATTACAAGATCCGCGTAAACGTCGCCGCGAGCGGTATGGATACCAACGACCCTGTTGCCGAGAACGATCGGCCCCGAAACGTCGCATTCAAAAACGAATTTTGCCCCATTCTTTTTTGCGCACTTTATGATGTGGGCGTAAATATCGCGCCGTTCCATCTTGATTTCAAGCTTATCCTTTGGTATGTTCTGCCTGATCCCCGTATGAAAAGAGGGACCGTAGAACGTCATATTTTCTTTATAAGAATACAGGCTTTGATCGGGCATCGGCATTTCGATGTGCGCAAATGCGCCGGGCGCAAAAATGTCGGTCCAATCATACCCCATTTTGTTTTCCGCACGCCGTTCATACACCGTTACGTCGTATCCTCTTGACGCAAGCAGGGATGCAACGCCGATCCCACCGTGTCCGCCGCCGGCAACAACGATCTTTTTCATAGAAGCACCGTCCTTATATGATCAATTCAAAAGGAAGCGTATCCGTTTCCTGATAATAGCGGTCCAGCTGATCCGCGGCGTATATTCCGGCGTCAGTAACAACTCCGGAAACAAGTGACGGCGGTGTGATATCAAAAGCGGGATAGTATCCTTTTACCCCTTCCGCAGCGGTCCGTACGCCCATCGCCTGAAGCGTAAACTCCGGATCTCGCATTTCGATTTCCACGTTTTCAATTCCGGGATGCACGCGATCCGGCGCTCCGGTAACGTAGTACGGTATTCCGTGATATTTTGCTGCAATCGCGATCTGATACGTCCCCACTTTGTTGACAACGTGGCCATCCATGCAGATGGCGTCCGCAGCCGAGGTGAACAAATCGACGCGTTCCTTTTTCATAACAAAGGCAGGCATATTATCGGTGATCACGGTCACATCCATACCCATATCCCTGCAAACGGTAGCGGTCAGCCGCGCTCCCTGAAAATAAGGACGTGTTTCCGGGCAAAATATACGGACGTCGCCTTTCCCCTGCTCTTTCAGCACACGGCACATCTGTCCCACGATGGTCTCGCCGAAGCATTGGGTCATTACCGCACCGCCTGACGGAATCAATGAGACGAGATGCTTTGCCATCTGATAAACTTTATTATACCGTTTGTTGTTTGCGGCGATCAGATATTCCGTTATGGCTGCGGGCACATTCTGTCCTGCGGAAAGCGCTTTTTTTGCCGTTTCCAAACAGCCGCCCGTGATCAGCGCCATTCTTCGGGCTGTGGTAGGACGTGCGTTTGCAATATCGTTCGATGCTTTTTCAAGAAACGCGATTTGATTTTCCGCCGGTTCATTTCTGCATTCAT
The DNA here is from genome assembly GCA_947165755.1 of uncultured Clostridia bacterium. Taxonomy (GTDB): domain Bacteria; phylum Bacillota; class Clostridia; order Oscillospirales; family Acutalibacteraceae; genus RUG806. The sequence continues at coordinate 18,238 of CAMVBR010000003.1, read as the reverse complement.
AGGCAGCCAGAGCCATCCCGGCCGCCGCGGCTGTATATGGGCCTGCGCTTTGCGTGACCATATCCCGCAAGGCGGCAATCACTTCAGGGTAGGTTTTGCAGGTAACGAACCGTACCTGTGAAGGATATATGCGCCTGTCAAGGATCTTCACAGCGCCTTCTTCATACCAGGCGATATTGTTATATTGAAGCATGAACGCAAGCTTTTCATCCGCACGTTCCATTGTATCCTCCTCAATCACCGTAAAGCTCTTTCAGTGCATGCACCAAATCAAAACGTGTTTTTTCAATGTCGAGCGTATAAAACTCCCCGTTTTTATACAGTTCTTTCCCGTCGCATACTGTTAAACAAACATCTCCCGCGCCGGCGGAATATACAAGCAGGGCCGGCAGATCCAACTGCGGAGTCATATGGGGACGATCCAGATCAACGGCAATAAAATCTGCGTGGCAACCGACCTCGATTCTGCCGCACTGTTCTCTTCCCTGCAGTGCGGCGCCGTTTACAGTCGCCATTTCAAGCACGGTATTTGCTGATATTGCCGTGGCGTTCCTTTCGTAACCATTGTGAATGATTCCGGCGAGATGCATTTCCTCGAACATATTCAGATTGTTGTTGCTGGCGGCGCCATCCGTACCCAAAGCAACGTTTATACCCAAATCAAGATACTTCGGGATCGGCGCGAATCCGCTGCCGAGTTTCAGGTTGCTTGTGGGGTTATGAACGATACTTACATTTTTTTCTTTCAGTATCTGCATATCCTCTTCTTCCAGCGTTACGCAGTGCGCGGCAAAGGCACGGGAATCAAAAGCCCCGAGATCAAAAAACCATCTGGCGGGCGTTTTGCCGTATTTTGCTTTGCACGCCTCGTGCTCCTTTTCTGTTTCACTGAGATGGATATGCATATTGCCGTGCAGTTCGGTGCATAAGGCGCTGTACTGCGCAACAGTCTCTTCATTACACGTATATTCGGCGTGTATGCAAAAATCAACAAGCACCCGGCCGCTGCCGGCTCCGTGATAAGAGTTGAATAACGCAACAGATTCACGGATGCGGGAAAGCGCCCCCGGATCTCCGGGCCGAAATGCCTGCACAGGGCGCGAGATATTCGCTTTCATACCAGATTTAAGAACCGATTCAACGGTTTTTTCAGGAAAGAAATACATATCTGAAAAACTGACGGTACCGCCGGCGATCATTTCAGCTATGGCAAGATCGCTGCCGGTGGAGATCAGCTCCGGCGTAAGCTTGTCTTCTATGGGAAATACGGCCTCAAACAGCCATTTATCCAACGGTAATCCGCTTCCGATGCCGCGCAGCAGAACCATAGGCGCATGGGTATGGCAATTGTACAGCCCCGGCATGATCAATTTGTTGCGCATATCCGTAATTCTGTCATAGGGGGTTGCCGGCTTCTCGGTTCCCACGTAACAGAATCTGTCGTTTTCCACGCCGACATACGCGTTTTTCAATACATAGAAGCCTTGTTCCCTATACAGGAGAACGTCGGCATTGCAGTATAAAGTTTTCATATCGCGTTGATCACTTCTTCCAGATAATCAGAAAACCGTTCGTTTACAACGGCCATAGTATTCGCAACTTCTTCATGCGATAGGGTTGCTTCCTTTACGATCCCGGCAGCCATATTCGTGATGACGGAAAAACCGAGCACCGGCATGCCGCAATGCGCAGCCGTAAGCGCTTCGGGTACGGTAGACATACCTACGGCGTCCGCCCCGAGGATACGCGCCATGCGGATCTCGGCAGGCGTTTCAAACTGCGGGCCGGCAAAATACATATATACGCCTTCGTGGAAACGCAGCGGGCTGTGCTTCGCGCAGTTCAGAGCTGTTTTACGAAGCGAAGCGGTATACATATCGCTCACGTCGAAGAAACGATCGCCGAAAGCGGGAATGTTCGGACCGATCATAGGACTTTGCGACGAAAGCTTTATGTGGTCTGAAATGATCATAACGTCGCCGGGTGCATAAGAAAGATTTACCGCGCCTGCGGCGTTTGTAAGGATCGTCTGTTTTACGCCGAGCAGATGAAATACCCGTACGGGCATACTGAGAAGCACGGCGTTATAGCCTTCGTAAGCGTGAAAACGACCGGACATGCACAGGACCTTTTTTGTGCCGAGGGTTCCGAAAACAAGCTTTCCCGCGTGAAAAGCCACGGTAGACACAGGAAAATTCGGGATATCCGCATAATCGATTTCTACTGTGTTCCGTATTTTATTCGTAAAGGGGCCCATGGCGGAGCCGAGCACAACGGCAACGTCGGGTGTTTCACGGATAATACCGCGGATATAATCGGCAGCCTGCCAATAAAATGCAATATCAAATTCTTCCATAAATTATTTCACACTGAACAGAATGGCGCCGTAGGTGGGATACGGCCACGCGGTGGATCTTGTTTTGTTTTCCATTTCATCAACAATGCTGCGGATCTCGATCATGGAAGCAAAAATGACGTCCTTATAATATCTTGCTTTCTCTCCCACGTCTTCAAAAGACTCTCTGCGATCCATGGCGGATTCCAACGTCTGCATTTTTTCATATAAATCTCCGGTGAGGCCGGAAAGTGAAGAGATCAGGGCCTCTTCGTAAGAAAGATCAAGCGTAAGACCTGTTTTCTTTTTTTGATTATATGCGCGGCAGAGCTCTTCCGTAAATCCCGAAATGGCAGGAAGGATATCCTTGTTTACCATATTCAGCAGCGTAAGCGCTTCAATATTGATGATCTTGCAGTATGCCTCCATCTGGATCTCATACTGCGCACGTAATTCCTCGAGGGAGAACACTTTATGCTCCGTGAAAAGCTTTACGTTTTTTTCGTGCAGCAAATACGGCAAGCAATCCGGCGTGGATTTCAGATTCAGCAGCCCTCTGCGCTCAGCCTCTAGGATCCACTGATCGTCGTAACCGTTGCCGTTGAAAATGATCCGCTTATGTTCCGATATGGTTCTCTTGATCAGGTCGTGCAGGTCAGATTCAAAATTCTCAGAGTTTTCAAGAAAATCTGCAAATTCCTTCAGCGACTGTGCAACGCTCGTGTTGATCATTACGTTCGCATCGGAAATGGAGGCGGAGGAACCGAGCATTCTGAATTCAAACTTGTTGCCGGTAAACGCGAAAGGCGAGGTCCTGTTTCTGTCGGTCGTGTCCTTTGTGAATTTCGGGAGCGTATGTACGCCGATACGAAGCGTCTCCTTTTCTTTCTTGCCGTAGGACGTATCTTTTTCGATCGAATCAAGGATCTCTGTGAGTTCAGAGCCGAGGAAAATGGAAACAACGGCGGGCGGCGCTTCGTTTGCACCGAGGCGGTGGTCGTTGGAGGCCGATGCAACGCTGATACGGATCAGGTCCTGGTAATCGTCTACCGCCTTGATCACAGCGCATAGAAACAGAAGGAACTGTGCGTTCTGCGCGGGGGTATCCCCGGGGTTTAAAAGGTTCTTGCCGGTATCCGTGCTGAGAGACCAGTTATTGTGCTTGCCGGAACCGTTGACGCCGGCAAAGGGTTTTTCGTGCAGCAAGCAAACCATATCGTGCTTTTTGGCGATCTTCTGCATCAGTTCCATGGTAAGCTGATTGTGGTCGGCTGCGATATTCGTTGTGGTAAAGATCGGCGCGAGCTCATGCTGCGCGGGCGCCACTTCATTATGTTCGGTTTTGGCGAGGATGCCGAGTTTCCAGAGTTCTTCATCGAGCTCTTTCATAAAAGCAAGAACACGGGGTTTGATTGCGCCGAAATAGTGGTCGTCCATCTCCTGCCCCTTCGGCGGTTTTGCTCCGAAAAGCGTTCTGCCGGTATAAATCAGGTCTTTCCGTTTTTCAAATACAGATTTGTCGATCAAAAAATATTCCTGCTCCGCGCCTACGGTCGTATCAACACGGGTCACGTCTTCGTTCCCGAAAAGCTTGACCACACGAAGCGCCTGACGTGATAACGCCTGCATGGAACGAAGCAGAGGCGTCTTTTTATCAAGAGCATGTCCGCCGTAGGAGCAGAACGCGGTGGGAATACAAAGGGTATTGTCTTTTATAAACGCGTAGCTTGTTGCATCCCAAGCCGTATATCCGCGGGCTTCAAACGTGGCGCGCAAGCCGCCGGACGGGAAAGAAGAAGCGTCAGGCTCCCCCTGAATCAGCTCTTTTCCCGAAAACTCCATCAGTACTTTTCCGCCGGGCGCCGGAGAGATAAAGCTATCGTGCTTCTCTGCGGTAATGCCGGTCATGGGCTGGAACCAATGTGTAAAATGTGTTGCGCCTTTTTCAATGGCCCAATCCTTCATCGCGTTCGCCACAACGTTTGCAAGCCCTAATTCGAGATGTTTTCCGTTTTTTATGGTACGCTGCAGCAGCTCGTAGGTTTCAAGAGGAAGGCGTTCCTTCATAACGGTATCGTTAAAAACCTCGGAACCGAAGTAATTGGTTACTGTCTCCATGATCGGTCATACCTTTCAGAATAGAATAAAAATACAAAAAGGGCTACGGAACATACACGTTCCGCAGCCCCGTTAACATTATTTATTGTACAATCAGCGCTTGTTTTTGTCAAGCATTTTTCAGGCTCACGAATGAATTTTTATTCCTGGGGAATGATCAGGCCGTATCCGCCGTCGTCACGGGAATAAACAAGCGCAACGGCCCCATCCGCGGAATTACGGAACATGTAGAATTTATGGCCGAGCATGTTCATCTGCAGGATCGCTTCGTCAACAGACTGCGGCTTGAGCGGGATCACCTTGGTGCGTACAACTTCAAACTGGGTTTCTTCCTCAGGTTCATCCGCCGTGTCTATTTCGGGAATCGTTCCGCCGCGGAAACGCTTTTCAAGCTTAGTTCTGTTTTTTCGGATCTGGCGGATCAGCAGATCCACACACTCGTCAAGCGCATCGTTCATATTTTCAGCCTTTGCCTGCGCCCTGAAAAACATACCGTTATTATCTACAGTGACCTCCACGGTCTGAAACTTTTTTTCAACGGTTGCAGTTACCTTGGCACTGGCCTCGTCGCCAAAGAATTTATCAAGTTTTGCGAGCTTCTTTTCGGCTCTCTCCTTGAAGGAATCTCTCGGCGTGCATTTTCTTCCGACTACTGTGATATTCATAACCACATCCCCTTTTCGGTTGAATTTGACTGAAAAAACAGACGGATGCCGAAAACAAACATTTTCGCCCCCGCCTTTCTTTCAAGTTCAGCTTTATTATATCACATTTGCTTGTATTTGTAAATAGTATTATTAAATATTTTACAAGATTCCAAATGGGATATGTTTTGTTTTTGTGTAATATGCAACAATGGTATTACAACGTCACCGTTTTATGCCTCGTTACATGGCAACCGATATTTACTGCAACCGGAAGCCCGGCAATGTGTGTGGCGAAAGTTTCTATATTTACAGCCAGGGCGGTAATGCAGCCGCCGTACCCTTGCGGGCCTATATTAAGCGTGTTGATCTTGTTGAGCATATCCGCTTCCAATTGCGCATAAAACGGATCGGGATTTGATTTTTCCACAGAACGGCACAATGCTTTTTTTGAAAGAAGCGCGCATAACTCAAAATCACCGCCGATGCCTACGCCGACAACAACCGGCGGACAGGGCTTGGCATCCGCAACCCTGACGCATTCCACAACAAAATCAATGATATCGGAACGATTTGCGGATGGCTGAAACATTTTCAACGCGCTCATATTTTCACTGCCGAACCCCTTTGGCGCGCAGGTAAGTGTGATATGATCGCCGGGAACAATACGCGTGTGGATCACAGCAGGTGTGTTATTCCCGGTATTTCCACGTCTGATAGGATCCGCAACAACGGATTTCCGAAGATACCCTCTCTCATAGCCGTCGGCAACGCCATTATTAATCGCATCCTCAAGATATCCGCCTGTAAGATGGACATCCTGCCCGATTTCGGCAAATACAACGGCCATACCGCAATCCTGGCAGATCGGAATCTGCAGTGTTTCGGCGGCAAGAAGATTTGACTGCATATCAGAAAAAGTGCTCTTTGCGATAAGAACACTTTCTTTTTTTTCACATTCATCAATTCTGCATTTGAGATCTTCGGGCAAATGTAAATTTGCATCGATAAAAGCTTCTGAAACAGCTTTGGATATCAGATGAACGTCAATTTCTCTCATATTATGATTTGTTCCCTTTGCGTGGATTTCTTCCGGAATCTGAAGAACGCCGTAAAGCCGACATTTTTTCTTCGCTGTCGGCCTTGAATTTTGCCATCATATCCTCAAAGGACATCGGCCCAGCCACAGATGATTGCGAACGTGCGCTTTCTCTGGAAATATCGCTGCGTTTTGAGACCGTGGGCCGCGGTTTTGCAACATCCTTCGGCTTATCTTCCGCCTGTTTGATCGAAAGGCTGATTTTGTTATTATCGCCGATATTGATCACTTTAACTTTTACGTCCTGACCTTCCGAAAGATAAGCATTGATATCCTTGACATAAGCATAAGCTACTTCAGAAATATGTACCATACCTGTTTCGCCGTTGGAAAGCTTAACAAAAGCGCCGAAGCTTGTAAGTCCGGTCACCTTTCCATCATAGATTTCGCCGACTGTTGACTGCATAAATGATTTATATCCTCCAGTTTGATCTGCCAAAAAAATCTTTAACTTCCGGGGGTTACGTTATAGTAAACTTTTTCGTCCGGGTATACATAACCGCGCTCGCGCGCCAAATGCTCAAACAACTCAGCCTCATCCGCCTCATTGATCAAATACTCCAGCTCGCTGTTTTCATCCTGCAGTTCCTGAAGCTCGAGACGAAGGGATTCTAATTCCGCCTCTTTCGTTTTTACATTTTTTTGCAGTATCGCAAAAAACACAACTGTAAATACCAGTAAAAATGATGCAAGCGCAATCAATATTTTACTGTGCTTGTTAATTATTTTAAATTTCATATACGATCCTCATATTTTTGTTTCTGCTTAATTATATACCAGAAACTGCCCGGCTTGCAATAGTTTTTTACTATTTTTTATACAAAAACCGGTATCTTTTCATTTTCTGCCTGCGCGTTTTTTGTGATTCGCGCATCTGTTTTTGATCCTGCGAAAACAATAATGAAATATGCTGAATGACATAAGATAAAAAAGAATAAAACCGATCAGGATCCCGATAAAAATATAGAAACGAAAAATACCTGCATTGATTTCAAGCACAAAGAGAAAAACAACAAACGCCGATATAACGAAATAAAGAACATCTTGAAAAAAAACAAGAATAGAATGCCTGAGTCCGATCATACGCAGCAGCTTGAAAAAAGTATAAACCAACCCAAGCAGATACCCAATGCCGAGGCTTTTCAAAAAAACAAATACGGAAAAACTATGACTGAGTCCGAACATCAACTGAACATCCTCGAGAACAGAGTGCCCTTCGTGCGTGTTTCTGAATAAGAGAGCGAGGTGATCCTGCCGGTCACCGTTACCTCGCCGCTCTGCAGATCCAGTTTTGTGACCTGAAGGGACTCCCCCGTAATACTTACGTCGCCAAGCGACGTGGATAGATGGATCAACTCTTCATTGAAACTGCCGACGTCCGTAACGCCGGTTACGGTGATCGTATTCCTGTTATCGATATAAAGCGTGTGCGGCAAATTGATGCTGTTTTCTTCCATAAGAAGGGCCTCCATAGAATGCTTCTGGTTCATTTTATGAAGCGCGCGCAAAAAATAGAATCAAAAGAACAGAACGATACCGCCGGTAAGTTGGATCGCCGGGGCTACTTGATCAGAGATGTGATATTTTTGATATGCCCCATCACAAGCAAATGATCTTCGGCATTGAAAATATAATCCGGGGATAAAACAGGTTTCAATTCGGAATTTTTCTTTACCGCAATTACGTTCAGACTGTGTCTTTGGCGGATGTTCAGATCACGTATCGTTTTTCCGTACCAGACGGAGGGCGTTGCTATTTCGTATATCGCATAATCCTCACCAAGATCGATCGCATCAAAAATACTGTCGTTGCTTTCGCTGATCGCGATGCGAAGCGCAAGATCGTATTCCGGATATACAACCTGATCTGCGCCGTTGCGAAGCAAAAATTTCTTCTCAATATCTCTGTTCACTTCGCAGATCACTTTTTTTGCGCCCAATTCCTTTAACGAAAATGTGATTTCAAGCGCATCGGAAAAGTGATCGCCAAGGCAGACAAAACACGCGTCAAACTCATCGACGCCAAAGCTTTCGAGCACGTCGGTGTTAGTACAATCCGCAATTCTTGCGCTTACGGCATAGGGCGTCATGGATTCAACTTTCATTGTATCTTCATCTGCGATCATAACTTCAGAATCCAATGACGAGAGTTTTTTACATAAATGTGAACCAAACGTACTGAGGCCGATGATTAAAAATGATTTCATACCTTGATATCCTTTCCTTTATCCAAGACTGATCTCTTCCGTAGGGTAAGCGATTTTCGGCTCGGCGCGTTTCTCCAGAAATGCGGAGGCAAGCGTAACGCTGCCTACCCTGCCGCAGAACATCAGAACGATCACAATACATTTTGCAATCGGTGAAAGCATACGCGTAAAACCGGTAGACATGCCTACGGTTCCCATTGCCGAAAATATTTCAAGCAGAAGGTCGGAAAATGAAACGGGTTGTAAAAATGAGATCAGAAGTAATGATATAACAATAAGCGAAATATTGAAAGTGATTATATTCGCCGCCTTTTTTACAGCCGCGTCATTCAGGGAACGGCCGAGGAGCTGCGGTCTTTTCCTTGCGCGCAGTGCGGTAAACAAAAAGATAAACATAACCGCAAACGTTGTTGTTTTGATCCCGCCCGCCGTGGAACCGGGAGAACCGCCGATCAGCATCAGCAAACACGATAAGAACACGGAAGGAACAGACAGTCCGCTTAAATCGATCGTGTTAAAGCCGGCGGTTCTGCAAGTAACGGACTGGAAGAGGGATCGCAGGATACCTCCCCCTATGGAAATATCCGCAAACAGATGATTCCGCTCAAACAGATAAAACAAAGCGGCGCCGCCAAACGTAAGAATGAAAGACACAAGAAGCACGATCTTTGAGTGCAGCGTATAACGTTTTATCTTCCATTTATGAATACGAACGTCTTCCCATACCGCAAATCCGATACCGCCGATAATGATCAACGCCATAAGCACCAGATTAACACCCCAATGATCCGCATAGTCCGTAAAAGAAGCGAATCGGCTTCGGATTCCCATCAAATCAAACCCCGCGTTGCAAAAGGCGGAAACGGAATGAAATACTGCGTAGTAAATGCCACTACCCCATCCGAAATCTTTGATAAACGGAATACATAGGAATGCCGCCCCTGAGCCTTCGATCATCAACGTTCCAAGCAAAATCCTTTTTGTAAGAATTTTTAACCCTGCCAAGCTTGTGGCGTTTATGCTCTCAGCCATCAACGATCTGTTTTTCAAGCCAAGGTTCTTTCTCGCAAATGATAAAAAAACGGTGGCGATCGTAATGAACCCGAGCCCGCCGATCTGAATCAGCAGCAATATCACGATCTGGCCGAACAGCGTCCAATGCGTCGCCGTATCCACAAGCACCAATCCTGTAACGCACGTGGCTGAAACAGAGGTGAACAGGGCGGTAAGAACAGACGTGGGCTCATTGGGAACCGAGGAAAAAGGAAGCATCAAAAGCGCTGTGCCAAGTAAGACCAGCAACAAAAATCCAAATGCAATGATCTGCACGTTTGTAAGCTTTTTCAGCATGATTCAGCCTCCAAAAGCTTTCGGAGTTCATCGGCCGCAAACGCGGCGGCTTTTTCTCTCACGAGGTTTCTTCCTATATTCCCAAACATCATTGTTTTTGTAATCAACGCTCCGGAGAGCTGAAAACCGAAACATACCTTCCCTACTTCAGGGGATGCGCCGGGACCCGCATATCCCGTGATGGAAACACCGAGATCCGCGCCGGAATGTTGTATGGCGCCTGCGACCATTTCCCGGGCGGTTTCTTCACTTACGACGCCATAGGCCGCAATCGTTTCCGGTTTCACACCGAGCATCCGGCATTTTGCTTCTTCGGAGTATACAACAAAACCGTATGAAAGCACGTTGGATGCGCCGGGAACGTCGGCAAGATGCGCGCAGAATAATCCGGCGGTACAGGATTCTGCGGAGGTTATGTGATATTTTTTATTTATCAGAGTATGAACAAGGTTTGTAAATGGATCCATTGCAATCACCCACATTATTTTAGCACAATATATTTTTTTTTCAATATCATTGTTGATCTGCGATGAAACCCGAATTAAAATAAAATATATGCTAAGAAGAAAGCCGGTCCTGTTTATGTTGATCAATTGCCATACGCACACGATGCGTTCTCATGATTCCTCGGCAGATCCTTTTAAAATATGCAGAAGCGCAGTTGAAGCCGGCCTCGGGGGCATTGTATTTACTGATCATTGCGATTGTGAGTTTCATGAGTTATGTGATTTTAACAGGCTGTTTGTTTCGGCAAGGCAAGATTTTCTTTCGGTGAATGCGAAATATAACGGTATGCTGCGGCTTTTTTTCGGTATAGAGCTCGGCGATCCGCTTTTTGCGCCCTCGTTCGCAAACCGTATAATGAAAGAACATGATTTTGATACGGTACTGCTTTCCGTACACGCGGTAAGATATTCCGGGGTTACGGAACCCTTCTCACAGATCGATTTCAGCTTTAAGGACGACGCATTCATTCATGGATATCTGGAACAGTATTTCAATGACGTTCTGCTCACCGTCCGTCGTTTTGATTTCGATATTCTCTGCCATCTTACGGTTCCGCTCAGATATCTGATACTAAAATATAGAAAGAAAGTTGATCTAACCATGTATTCCGGTTTGATCGATAATATTCTGGATGAACTGATCCAACGGGATAAGTGCTTAGAGATTAATACTTCAGCTCTGAAGTATCCCGGGGGATTTCTGATGCCGGATGAAAATATCATCGACAGATATATTTCACGCGGTGGTTCCCGTTTCAGCATCGGTTCCGATGCCCACTCGCCGAATGATATTGCCGCAGGTCTTGATGCCGCCGTAAAGCTGCTGCTGAAAAAGAACGTAAAAAGCCTCTGCTGTTATAAAAACAGGCAAAGGCTTGAATACAGTATCGTTTGAAATAATAGCGCCGTCAATCCCAGAAAACGAGAAGTCTGTCTTCCTCCAAAACGTCCGTCTCCAATGCGTTCACCTCACGCACTGCGCTGACGGCGGTTTTGTTTTCTTTTGCAATGTTCCAAAGATTTTCTCCTTTCATGCCGTAATACAGAACGATTTTTTTACGATCTTCATCTCTGCCGGATTCTGAAAAAACGACGTCGGAAACGACCTGAGTCTCGTTACCGTTCAGCCGCAGTAAATTGACGATAAGATTCCCCTTGAACTTTAGCGTACAATCCTCCGCGATTTCCGCCGAGAGGCTCCCGGGCGATGCGGCGGCAAAACAGAGCCAGCCCGGTTCTTTGATTTCAAACTGATCTGAATACAGGCAATTCCTTGAAACACATGCATACTGACCGTCTTTGATTTTCAACAACACATTGAGCCTGAAGCTTCCCGTAATATCGACTTTTCCTGCATTTACAGAAATACTGCAGGTGATATCTTTCACGGTTTTTTCTGCGATCTCACCGCCGGCAACATCATAGATCTGTAATTCGCCGTCTATTTTGGGATATACCGAATGGATCGCAGCGCCGTTATAAAGACGCACATTGCTTCTGTTTGTTTGAACGTCGCCGTTTATCGCATATACGTCGTCGATATAGGCTGCTTTCAGATTGGCACCCGCAACAAAAACGAGCTGTGCTTCGATTTTTGCATCTGCTTTTGAAGCGGCAGCGTCATTTTTATCAAACTCTATCCATGTCTGCGTTTGTTTTATAAAGACGTGAGTAATATCATTTTCCCGTACGCCGATCACATCCACGATTTTTGAAAAAGGCAGGCTTACGGTATGCGTACCGCTTACGTTGTTATCAACGGAGATATACATGAAGCTGACTTCCATAGATCCGTTGAGCATTACTTTGTTGTTGATTGCCTTTGTTTCGTTCAAAACGACTTTAGCGTTTGCGTTGAATATCGATCGAATGGATTTGTTCGTTTCTGGAAGACCGATCACGTCGGTGATTTCGATTTTTTTTGCATAAAACGAATGGAGCTGAAACACATCGCAGGATGTTTGACGCGTCTGAATCCGTTCGTCGGCGATCTCACTGAGGCATTCCGTTTCCGTTTTCCTGAATACGTCGACTCTCACCGCAGCGGCGCCTCTGAGTTCCATTTTTCTGGGAGAAACCGCTCTGTAATTTACGCTTTCCACCGTTTGATCTACAATGCATACGTCGTCGGCTGCAAAATTCCCGCCGTCGATCAGCTTTGTATACTTTGTAACGGTCTCGTAAATCCGAAGTTCGTTTTCCGCGGACGTATACATCAACGTCACAAAGGCCGCTCCGGAAATACTGATTTTATCTGAGGTCAATGTAACAGCCTCTTCCGAAAGAGATATGCCGCAATCCAGGATTTTGGATATTTCCGGATAATAATCAGGAAGCAAAATATCCACTTCCAGCTGCTGTTCTTTTGTTTGAGAGAATATTTCTTCGGGATGAATCACACTGAAACTTTGGTTTTCCATAATACCGATACGCTCCTATTTTTGATTCCGCTAAAAATATATGAAAAACCTGTCCCGATTATGATAAAAAATGAGCGGTTGCCCGCCCACTTTTTTTCTTTTTATTTCAGTGCCGCGATTGCTTTTGCCGCGTCGTTATTGAAATCTCCCGTTCCGGCTTCCACGGAACAGGTGTCGCAGCCGGCGTAATCCAAAGCTTCAAGAAACGCCGTATAGTCATAGGCATCCCCCTTTGCGGGATAGACGCGCTTTGTCGGCTCGGCGATATGCGCATGTCGAAGAATCCCCTTCATCATACGCACGTCGGCAGGACCGTCGTTAACGTTATACATGTGATAGAGATCCCCGAGCAAAAGCACGTTTTGCTTATCTACCGCCGCAACGATCTCGGCGCCTTCTCTGAGCGTGCGGATCACGTTCGTATCTTTCGGAGAGAGGGGCTCGATCACAACGATGATATCATATTTTTCGGCAATCGGAGAAACGATTTCAGAAAGGAAACGGAAAATCTGACGCATGCCGTCAGCAAAGGGATATCCTTCCGGTATATTTCTTGCGCCGCTGGAGCCGAAAACGACCTTTTTCACGCCTAATCTCTGACCGCGCTTCATACCGCGTTCCACATACTCCGCCAAAGCGGAAAGATCCGCGTCTGGTCCGGTCACTTTCAGTGATCCTGGAAGAAAGCAGTTCACGGAAAGACAAGGGATATCGTTATCCAAAAGCTCCTGCCGGTACGCTTCAAAGGAAGCCTCATCATCCTCTGCAAGAAGAGCAAAGCACGATTCCACGTAATCAAAACCAAGTTTTTTACACACTGCGATCTTGCTTTTATCGCTGCCGATACATACGCCGATTTTCATATTATATACCTCCGAAATCAAAAATCACGTATTTTGTGTATCTGAAATGGCCTGCACCATTTCCTCAAGTTCTTTGTTTTCCTGGTCCTCGTTGGCCATAAGGGCGCGGCGCTCATTCAGGGCGATATACATGCGCTCTCTCTTTTCACCCACAAGATCATAGAAAAGATACGGAACCATTTTAACAACGTCGGGCAGCATGGAAATGCCGATAAACAGGAAGAAGACCTTTTGATAAATCAGTTTGCTCCCCTGCGACCACGGTTTCATCGTGATCGTGGTATCGTAACCGGACCACTTGAACAGCTTTACGGTAAACCACGCGTTGATCGGCGCGGTAATTTTCGTGATCAGGCCTGTGAGAAGACCGATCGTGCCGTCCGGACGTTCGCCTGTGACGTATTCCGTATAATCGTTGATCTCTCTGCCGAGCTCCGCTTCAAAAACCCGGGCGGGGCCGTCGTTAAAGCCATCCAATCCGTGGCAGATCGCATAAAGCGCAACAACCCCCCAGCGTTTATCCACAATTTTCCAGCCGACGATGGACATGATCAGGCACGTAAGAAGATCCCACGTACGCAGAAATACAACGCCGTTTCGGTTGTTGTTTTTAAAAAGCTTTCTGAATTTCGGGATAAAGCTTACGCTCAGATATGTGAAAACATTATACGGCAGATAGGCAACGAACGATGGGATCGACCCGCCGAAAATCTCCTGCTGCGTCACCACGTCCCATTTATATCCGCCGCTGCTCCACCAGGAGGTGGCAAAACCGGCGATGAAATTTCTAAGCGCGTATTTATTTTTGAGAACATAAAAGATCGTTTTTGTTACAGGCGCGGGCTTCGGCTGCAGCAGGATGCGCTCTTTGCATTTGATGCCCATCGAAATATTGCCAAGCACGCCGCAGGTGCAGGTAACGGCTGCAAAAATTGCGTAAAGCAGCGGCATCGGCACGTTGATATAGCCCTTGTTGTTCAGCTCCATAAAGGGGATAAACAGTATAAATACAAGCTGAGAACCCGTATAGCCAGCATACTGCTGCACGAGGCCGACTTTGATGCGGTCGTTGGGGTTTGCGGTTTGCAGAGAAAGCATATTGCCTCTGGGGATAGAATAGATCGTGGAGAACGTTTCCTGCAAAAACAGCATCACGAATACGAATATGATCTTTTTCGGGTCATTCGTGGAGGCGTTCCCGAACACCGTTGCACCCGCATACATGATCAGAATACTTGCGTAATACGGAATCGCCGTGGCGACCACGTAAGGCCGCGCCTTCCCCCAGCGGGTTCGCGTTTTATCGTAAACGATACCCATGAGGGGGTTGTTCAGCACGTCGTAAATACCGATCAGGGTCAAGATCAGCGTGACGTAAGTCATATCGATCTTAAGTACGTTGACGAAATAGATCGTTCGATACTGTTCCAAGGCGGAAAGCATACACGTGGCAAACTCGGCGATCCCCGGGAAAAGGATCTCCTTTACCGAGAGCACGGGCGTATGGAACATACGCACGGCAATATCGCTGTATTGATTCAGTCGGGATTGATTCAGATTCTCGGCAGAGTTTTTTTCCGCCTGAAAGATGCCTTCCACAACGGTTTTTGCGTGGCTATCCGGTTTGTGTTCACTCATTTTACTGTCACCTCGCAAGAAGACTTATAGTAAAGATCGTCCGATAGCGCGTAAATCACAACCGTGCCCGGGGAAACGGCGGTCACAATTCCGTTTTTGTCCACAACGGCAACGGATTCGTCTTCAGAATACCACGTTACGGTTTGAATCGTTGCTTTTTTCGGGGAAACCTTTGCTGTCAGCGTAAATGTATTTCCAACGTTCAGATTTATCTTTCTCTTGTTGAGCGAGAGGGATTCCACATCATACTTAACGTTTACATTGCATTGATCCGTATACGTTTTACCGTTGAATTCATAGCTTGCGGAAACGGTCGCGGTACCCGTATCTCTGCCCGCTTTCAGATACCCCTCGTCGTCTACGGTCACAACGGCTTCATCGGATGACGTCCACACCACGTTCTCCTGTGAAGGCGATGAAAACGTCAGGGTGGCAAGCAGATGGTCGGTTCCCTTTGGCTCAAGATCCATACTGCTTGCGGACAGTGAAAGATTCGGCCATGTGAACTGATACCGATGCGTTTCGGTAACGTCCGCAGCCATCTCACAGGCGCGTTCGGGAAGGATCTTCCAATTTCCTGAAACACGGACCGGCATTTTCTGTTCAAACACAAGACTTTTGATTTCGTCGGACGTGCGGTTGATCTGCATGCGGATCGTAAGCGCGCTGCAGGTAGGCTCCACGGAATCCAAAGAAAGAACGTCATCAAGCTGATCGCCGAGCAAAGCGCGGATCTCCTCATCCGTTCGCACTGTAAAGTTCTTCCTGAGAACCGAATCGGATATCTTCAGATGATATGTGATCGTATAATCATCCCGGTATTGCATATCGTACGGCTGATCGCTGCCGCAGTATTCGCAGTTGACCTGAGGTGCATCTGAGGTTTCTCCGCAGGAGGCGCATTTGTAATAGACGTATTCGCAGGTGAAGCTTTCGATATCATCTGCCGTAAGCGCAGGAACACGCAGAAGCCCGCTGAAATCTTCGGCAAAATCACTTTCCTGCTTCGGCAGCGTTTCATTCAGGTGATCCGTAAAATCGTCACGTATATAAAGCAGCGTCTCTCTGATAGCGTCTTCTCCGGCGGCGGTCACCGAATCAGCGTCAATGGAAAACCATGCGTCGCTTTCAAACTTCGGTTTTGCCGCCTGCGCGTCTTTGACTGCCCTGTTCAAGTAATCGAGCGCTTCCTGCGCATTTTTCGGCTCAGGGGTTTTGCCTTCGATCAGTATCACCGGTGGGAAGCTGCCCTCCATTATCAAAACGCTGTTCAGACCGTAAGAAAAACCGACGATAAAGAATAAGATCAGGACGGCGATCACAGCGCCGTAAATCAGCTTAGAGCGTTTTGATTTCTTATCCGTTTCCATCTGCGCCGGCCTCCTTCCCATGCTTTCTTTGATAATCGGCTCTCTCTTTTTCAATCTCCGCGTCTATTTTTCTTGTTTCAGCGGTCTCAACGATCGGCTGCGGCAAAGAATCGATATCCAGCTCCCCCGCTTTCACCTTTTTATACACCTCAACTCGCTCGAGCATACCTTCATCGTATTCCACCGGAATGCCCTTGCGCCAAAGCATAACATTGATCGTGCCTGCGACTGCGAAAGCGGCAATACAAACAAGAAAACCAAAGTTTACGCTGCCGGAAAGCAGCCCCATCGGGGATGCGGAGGAAATATCAACGAATTTACGGAACATTATAACGCTGACAACACTCATTACGATTCCGCAACCGGAGAGAATAACGTTGATCTTCTGCATATTTTTGATGCTGATAAAGCCGAGAACGGAAACCAAAAAGATCCCGACGGCGAACACCGCAACGCTGGCATACATAAACAACGCGTTTCTGAGAGACGTGAAATTGCCCCCGTTTACAGATGCGGAGGTCATTTTCAAAATATATTCCAATCCACCGCCGTTAAACAGGCCGTAAACGCCGAGGCCGCTCAACGGAAATGTCTCAGCTTTATATGGCAGGTTTATCGTAAAGGTACCAAAAGGTACAAGAAGGGAAATGATCGGGAACAGCATTACGATCAACCGGGCGACCGCAAGTTTTGAACCTACAAACGAGGCCTTCAATTTGCGCACCTTTACGTGCATTCTTGCCTGTGAAAGCTCTGCGATTTTTGCCTCACGGTAAAAATTATCTTCAAAATTCACGAATCGCATGTTAACGCCGCACGCCGGACAAAACTGGCTGATATCCGTGATTTTGAGCTTTTTACCGCATTTCGGGCATTGAGCCATAAAGCATTCCTCCTTTATTTCAAGTGGGATATTTCGTTTGCGCAAATGAGTTTAGGGATCTTGTCTTTATATAAGCGGATGCCAAAAACGGAAGCGTTATCGATTTGCCAGTTAAAATGCTCCGGCATAGAAATACCGAGGCAATACCGCAGCAAATACCCGATAAACCCGCCGTGGGTACATATCAGCACCCGATCACCGTCCGCGCAGCCGCCGAAAACCGTTTCCATGCTGAAGGCAGCTCTGGCCGCGCAAACTTCGTGAGAGCCGTCCTCCGGTGCAAATCTGACCGGATCCCGGGCCACGCGGCAAAGATCGCCGTATGCGTTCGGCGCAAGCTTTTTGCAGGCGACCGGATCCGTATTCGGCAGCGTCGTGCCAACTTCCATCAGTTCCCGCAAAACGTGCATTTCGATCCCGTGATCTTCAGCGGTCGGCTGCATCGTTTGACAAGCGCGAATCAGCGCGCTTGTATAGATTGCCGAGATGTTATAATTTGCGAAACGCGCCGCGATCAGGTTCGCCTGTTTCAAACCGTTTTCAGTCAACCTTGGATCGTCGGAATGAACGCCGGGTTCCGGTATACCAACGTTGCCGTTGGATTCGCCATGACGGATAAAATAGAGTTCCGCGTTCAAATTCATACGAAACCACCTTCTTTTGTCATTATATATGATTTCATTTGGTTGCGCAAGGTATATTTACAACTTTTCCATATTCGAAATTTAATTATAATATTTTTTTGTTTATAATGAATAAACAGTTGAAAACCTTTTTCAACTATGCTAAAATTTCAAAGCAGTTCT
>CAMVBR010000002.1 GCA_947165755.1 uncultured Clostridia bacterium | reverse complement strand
GCGACCACCGAGATCTACACTCTTTCCCTACACGACGCTCTTCCGATCTATACTCAGAACCTTTTTCATAATAACACCTCTTATCGATCGGAGACCTTATCTTCCCACTGGATGCGCCCGAAGGCTTTTTTTACAGCGTAGAACGAGGGCTTCGGGCTGCCGGCGCAATCCACCAGCCCCCAGCGGGTCTCGGTGGGGCAGTCGTTCTGCCCGCAGATATAGCAGCGGTCCGAATCCATATAGCAGTAAATGATCGCGCCGCAAACGTACGGAAGAGAATACAGATGCGGCAGGATATCCGCGTAGAATTTCGCCTGACCTTCGGGGGTATGCTCATACCCCGGAATTTTTGTGATTGCGGGCAGCTCCCTGTAAAAGTGGTTTTTCAGATCGCTTCGGAACAGCAGATCCGCATAACGGTCAGGGTCGTTTTCGCAAACGTGCTTTACGTGCTTTTTCAGCGTTTCGGGCAGCCGTTCGATGAACATGTCCGGCTCTTTGGCCGCCTCCGCCTCAGAGGAATAGCCGTAGGCCTGCAGCACGGCCCGCTTTTCTTTTTTCGTTTTCGGCTTTCCGCCGCTGATATAGCCGAATTCCTGCAGCAGGATCGGCTTTTTGGTAAAATTCCAAAGGTATCGCAGCAGAGAATCGAACATCCACATAGCGCCGGGGATCGTATCGAAGCAGCCCACGTAAATATCCACGCCTACGTAATCCACGTATTGCAGATACGGCTTTAATCCGGCGTGCAGATCGGCCTGCGGCCCCGCGGAGTTGTAACCGATCAGCAGCCGCCCCCTGATGGGAAAGATCGTTTCAAGGTGCAGCGCGATAAAGCGAACGGCCTCCTCCATTGTGAGCGGCAGCGTAAAGTGGGGAATGCCCATCTCGTTCGTAATCTGAAACGCGTCCACGTCGTTTTGAAGGTCCTTCGCCAGAAACGCGGCAACGGCTTTCAGCTTTTCCCGCCCCGCCTCCGTGCGCACGTCGGCGCCGTCGGCGATATAATCGCTCGGGTAGGGCGTTACGGCCATTACCTTGATCCCGTGTTCATGAAAACGCCTGCATTTTTCCTTGAACCCCTTGTAATGCGCGGAAATGCTGCCGTCCGGTTTATAGGGATAAGGGATATCGATGCGGATCCAGCCGATATTCGCTTCCTTCAGCTGGGAAAAGTTTTCGTTCGGGTGGCATACGCCGCGAATAAACCCTTTGCTGCGAAAGGCTATCGTTTCGGCGTTGCTGTTTTTGATGAAATACGATTTCGCAAGATTCGCGGGAAGGTATTTTAGTCCCGATCTGATCTGGTCAATTACAAATTGTTCCATGTTGCGCATTTCCTTTCATAAAGGATATAAACGGATATTTGTACAAAATATTATTCTTTTATTTAATATTAGCACACATATAACAGAAGTTCAATACGGCAAAAGAAAAAACTCCGCACGAATCAAGTGCGGAGCTGAAAAACAGATAGGAACTCAGTCGGCAAACAGAGGCGTGGAAAGGTAGCGGTCGCCGGTGTCGGGCAGGAGCACAACGATATGCTTTCCTGCATTTTCGGGGCGCTTCGCAAGCTCGATGGCTGCGAACGCTGCCGCGCCGGAAGAGATCCCCACGAGCACCCCCTCTTTTTTGCCGATCAGCTTGCCGGTGGCAAATGCGTTATCGGCGGAAACGGGAATAATCTCATCGTAAATACCGGTATTCAGCACCTCCGGAACGAATCCGGCGCCGATGCCCTGGATCTTATGCGCTCCGGCGCGGCCTTCGGAAAGCACGGGAGAGTCGGTGGGTTCCACTGCAACGATGCGGATATCCGGGTTTTGCGCCTTCAGGTATTCGCCAACGCCGGTCAGCGTGCCGCCGGTACCTACGCCCGCAACAAAGATATCCACCTTGCCGTCGGTATCTTCATAGATCTCCGGCCCGGTGGTGGCTCTGTGGATCGCCGGGTTTGCGGGGTTCACGAACTGCCCGGGAATAAAGGCGTTATCGATTTCAGCGGCAAGCGCTTCCGCCTTTGCAATGGCGCCCTTCATGCCCTTCGCGCCTTCGGTGAGCACGAGCTCCGCGCCGTAAGCCTTCATGATCTGGCGGCGTTCCACCGACATGGTTTCGGGCATAACGATAATGATTCGGTATCCTTTTGCGGCGGCCACGGAGGCAAGCCCGATGCCCGTGTTGCCGGAGGTGGGCTCAATGATCACGGCGCCGGGTTTTAAGATGCCTTTGGCTTCGGCGTCGTCGATCATGGCTTTTGCGATCCTGTCTTTTACGGAGCCCGCCGGATTGAAATATTCCAGCTTTGCGTAGATTTTTGCGTTCAAACCGAGCGTTTCCTCAACGTGGGTGAGCTCCAGCAGCGGGGTTTTGCCGATCAGCTGATCGGCGGAGGTATAGATATTTGCCATAATAAGAACTCCTTTTATATTAATAACCCACCAAACAGGTGGATAGGTTGGTAATATAATATCACTTCGTATAGCGTTTGTCAATAGAAAAAATTAAACCGGAGAAAAAATCTCCGGTTAAAGAAATGGAAATTATTTTTCAGGCTTCAGCACACGGATCTTGCGTCCCATTTTGAATTCCAGCGTACGTTCGTGGAGCGATAAATGGAAGGAGGCGCGGTTGCCGTCGTTATCGAGATCGTATTTCGGCGGCAGACCGGGGAATTCTATGATCATGTGATCCGTAGAAAAGCAGGTGCAGTATTTTTTATAATCGGCAAGGTTGATGGTATCGCTCAGATAGTGCGGCATGATCTGCAAAATCATGGCGGGGGAGAGCTTTTCTAAAAAGAATACCTCAAATTTACCGTCGTTGTTATCGGCGTTGTGGTAAAGCGTAACGCCGCCCATGCCTTTGGAGGTAGTGATCAGCGCCAGGCAGGTGGTTACCTCTTTTGTTTCGCCGTTTGCGGTGTATCTCACCCTGATCCATTCGGGCTTACGCAGTAAGATCGGCAGCGCCGAAACGACGTAAGCCATGTGGCCGAGCTTGTTTTTGAGCTTGGGGTTTACAAGATAGGGTACGGGCGCCACGTAGCCGAAGGAAGAAACGTAGCAAACCGGTTCACCGTTTACAAGAATGGAATCTGTTTCGGTCACAACGCCCTCTGCGGCAAGCTTGTCAATGGACTTGATCGGATCGTGGCGGCTCAGATTATAATTGTTTGCCATATCGTTTGTGGTGCCTGCCGCGATATGGCCGTAAACACAATGCTGATTTATTTCATGAAACGCGCGGACGGCTTCATTTACCGTGCCGTCGCCGCCGATGGTGAAAAGATAATCCGAAACGGGGTCCAGCTCCTTGATCAAAGGGATCACGTGCCCGGAATATTCGCTTTTTACGATTTTATAAGGCGTAAGCCCTTTTTCTTTCATTTTATCTACAAGATGGTCCAAAACCTCCTGCGTAAAATCCGATGCGATCGGATTGTAGATCACGCTGAAATTCATAGTTCCTCCAAAAGTGCATAATTTCTCAAATACATTTTACATTATAATATTAGTTACAAGCCGGGCATGTCATTTTTGTCCGTAAAAATGTCATTTTTGGATCCATGGGCTTCTTGAATTCAATAAATGATTGTGATACACTTTCTCAGAGGTGAATGAAATGAAAAAAACAATACAAAGAAAATACGCAAAGCTCATCGCGCGTGTAGGCGCAAATATTCAGAAAGGGCAAACCGTTCGGCTGTTCATCAATGCCGACCAGTATGAATTTGCCACCATACTTGTGGATGAATGCTATAAAGCGGGCGCATCCCGTGTGGATATCGATTGGAGCTGGCAGCCCATTACCAAGCTGGATTACCGTTATAGAACGCTGAAATCCCTTTCCACCGTACAAAAATGGGAAGAGGACCGCCTGCAGCTGATGACCGAGGAGCTGCCGTGCCGCATTTTTGTGATCAGCGACGATCCGGACGGCCTCAAAGGGGTGAACCAGACCAAAATGCAGAAAACCCGTATTGCGAGATATCCTATCATCAAGCCTTATCGGGACGCGATAGATAACAAGCATCAGTGGACGATCGCCGCGATCCCGTCCTTTGCATGGGCGAAAAAGGTATTTCCCGAGCTTTCAAAAAGGCAGGCTTATGAAAAGCTGTGGGATGCGATCCTGAAAAGCGTTCGCGTGAGCGAAACCAACGATCCCGAGGCGGAATGGGCTGCTCATAACGATAATTTCAAGGCGCGCTGCGCCTGGCTGAACGCGCAGAAATTCGAGCGGTTGGAATATAAGAGCGCGAACGGTACCGATTTCACCGCGTGGCTGATGCCGGAAGGCCGCTGGTGCGGCGGCGGGGAATACACGCTTTCCGGCGTATATTACAATCCGAATCTGCCAACGGAAGAGATCTTTACGTCCCCCGCGAAGGGCAGGGTAGAGGGCACGCTTGTATCCACAAAGCCGCTGTCTTATGAAGGGCAGCTTATTGAAAACTTCTCGATCACCTTCAAGGACGGCAAAGCCGTTTCATGGAAGGCGGAAAAAGGTGAATCGCTTCTTACGAAAATGATCACGATGGACGAGGGCGCCGCCATGCTGGGAGAGCTTGCGCTGATCCCCTGCAACAGCCCTATCAATAATTCGGGGATCCTGTATTATGAAACGCTGTTCGATGAAAACGCCAGCTGCCACGTGGCGCTCGGCGCGGGATTCAACGAATGTGTGGACGGTTTTGAAACGCTAACCAATGAGGAATGCAAGGCGAAAGGCGTTAACGAAAGTATGATCCACGTGGATTTCATGATCGGCGCGCCGGATCTTTCCATTACCGGCTATAAAAACGGGAAAGCCGTGCAGATATTTGAAAACGGCGAATGGGCCTTTTGACCATTGCCTTTTGAAGACGGAATCGTCTTTTTGATCAATAAACAGAAAAACACGCCGAAGCGGTTTCCCGCTTCGGCGTGCTCAATTACTGTGATTCGGTGAAAGGATCTGTGATCACCAGACGATCTCGGGATCCTTCAGGTTGATGGCGTGGCGCAGAATAAAGCGCGCATCCTTTGTTTCTACCTTACCGTTCTTGTCTACGTCGCAGGCAATATATTCGGGACTGCCTACTGCGTATTTTTCAAGATTGATCGATCTGCGCAGCGCCAAGCGTGCGTCGGAGGTGTCAACCTTGCCGCTGTTGTCAACGTCGCCGAGCTTGTAGGTAGGTACTTCGGGTTCTACGGGGTCGTCGGGTTTCGTGGGCGTTTTGTCTACGATATATCCGCAAACGGAGCATTTGTAAACGTATTCAGACTGTTTTACCATCTTGTGTACAGGCGTTTCCGTTTTGGTGGAGATAACCTTGTTGCACACGGTGCAGACCTTTTCCGTGATGATCTGCTTCGTGCAGGTCTTTTCCGTGGCTTTTACGGTTTTCTCGGTTTTACGGTCTACTGTTTTGTGGTGGTTCCAGGATTGGGCGGTTTCGGTTCTGCCGAAGGTCAGCTTATTGTATTTGCCGTTGTAAGCGCCGCAAACCTTGCAATAGGTGTAATCGTATTTAATGCCCTTTGTGCAGGGGTCGACGGGATCGTCAACGGTTTCAGCCGCAGTGCCGGCAGAAGTGCCGCAGTTGTGCTCAAACAGCGCAGTGAGGATGCGGTCAACGATGCCGATCACGGAAGTGACGATCTTGCCGTTCAGAACGTTGCCATCCTTGGTGTTCTTCTGGAAAATGCCGATCACGCCGGCGATATCGAACTCATAGAGGTTCTTCAGAACGCCTTCCTTGAGCAGCTTCTCAAGATCCAGCTTGAAGGTCTTGCTGTCTACGTTGTTCAGGAAAGCAAAGTTGATCAGTTCGTTGAGCAGAACATTTACTTTATAGAACGGACCGTAGCTGTTCGCGTTTCTCAGCTCGTGTACTCCGGCAACGGCGGGAAGACCGGTTACAAAGTCAAGGCCCCAGTTTTCTACTTCGATCAGGGCGTTATCCCAGGTCTTGCCGTCAACCTTGGCGGTAAAGTGAATGGAATCGGCGTTGTGCTTCAGCGCGCCGATGGCGATGCCGGCAGCGGTAGCGAGCACCTTGTTGGTGGCGTCGTTCTCGGAAATACCCTTAACGTCCTTTGCCGCAACCTTATCAAAGGTGTAATCAAGATGCAGCCATTCGTCATTGGTGGCGGTGTAATTCACTGCAAGAAGAGCCAATGCGGGAAGAGAATCTGCGGCGTCCACAACCTTCTGATCGAAGTTGGCGCTGTCTTTGAACCAAGTGGTGAAGAAGGGCTTCAGAATGTAGACGGCCATATCCGCAAGGGAAAGCTTTGCGGGATCGGCCTTCTTAATTGCTTCGGGGAACGTATAGCCGATTTCGCCTTCAAGGGAGATCAGGATCGGCAGCGCGTAGCGGGCGATCTTGGTCAGGTTGGCGTTGAGCTTGCTGTTGTCGCCGGCGTCATTTTCAAGCGCGAGCGCTTTGAAGGTCTTGTCGGCAAGAACGAGCTTTGCGATTTTAACTACGATATTGTTGAGCTGGCCGAGGAAGCCGCTGTCGCCCGCGCCGGCAAAAATGTCTTTGAAGGTGTCGGCGTCAAGCGTGGGAGCTGTGGCAACAAATTCTTTTCTGGCGTCGCCGGGAACCATATCGAGCCATCCCTGAAGGTGATCGTTCAGCGCGGTCACTGCAAATTTCTCATATAGCACGGGGCCGTACTCGGTAAGCAAACCGTAAAAGCTCAGATTGAGCACTTCGTTTGCTTCTTTGTCGGAAACAGGATCATCATTCTGATTGATCAATTTGATGAGCGCAGCGGCAAGCAGTTGGTCGGCAGAAAATCCCTTATATGCGGAATTTGCCCAATCACCGCCCATTTTGCCTTCTTCAAATTTGCCCATTTCAGCGTCTTTATCAATAAGCTTATACAACGCGCTCTTGATAAAGGAGGGCAGCTCAGTAATAAGGTTGAGAATATTGTCAAGAGCGTCGATCCTGTTGTTCAGAATACCAAGATCAAGATTGCCGGTCAGAGCTTTCTTTATCAAAGAAGTATTATCCGCAATGAACTGAAGGAATGCATAAACGACATTTAAGTCGCCGTTTGCTCTTTTTGTATTCAAAGCGTTGACATTAAGGGAATTTAAATCACCGACACTAACTGCGCCAAGCGAAAGGGTTTTAATGGTTCCGAGGATCGGAACGTCATCTGTCAAAGTTTTAAAAAGATTGTCAACGCTGTTGACTTTAACGGTTATCGGCGTAACATTATTCAATGTGTCGAGAATATCTTTAACTGTATCGTTCGAATCAAGCTTTGCCTGAAGGGCAGGGAGAATGGTGTGGTCGAGCCAGTCAAGAAGTGCTTTCGCAGCTTCGGCGTCTTTTAATGCAAAAACGTCTTTCCCGCCGATTTCTTTCTGGAGATCTTCGTTATCCGTTAAGAAAGAAAAAACAAGACGGAGCACAGTGCCGGTGATAGCTGTTTTGCGATCATTGATCTTCGTCAACAAATACTCTACAATGTTTGCAAGGCTATCATTCTTGATCAAATCATTAACGGTGCTTGAGTTCTTTATCGGAGACGCAAACGCCGTCATTGGGATCACGGAAAATACCATGATGACTGCCAGCAGCAAGCTGATAAACTTGGTGGATTTTTTCATTTTCATGTTTCCTTTCGTTTTGAATTGCTTGTTTTCCTGATACGGAGAAACTAACATGGTTATTTTATCACAATATCAACAAATTGTAAACTGATTTTACCTTGTGGTTTTTTACAATCTTTATAAAAAAAATTTGTAAAATATGATTTTCATTTTAAATATTAATTTAAGCAATTTCCGATGCGAAAAATCGAAAATTACAGCATTTGTACAAATTGCACAATGATATATGTAAAGTAAATAACAATACAGAAAGACGAAAAAATAAATTATATATAAAATGGTAAAAGACGTTGATAATATCAGATAAATTAAGCCATTGTATTGCTAATATAATAAGTGTAAAGATAATACCAATACAGCACTACGAGCATTATTCGTTTCATTTTGTAAAAGAATTTAAAACAGTATTCCGGTGTATTGTACAAATAAATAGGCAAAACATAGATTTTAAAGAATCTGTCGAAAATTGCTTGCATTCATCCCTCTTTTCGTTTATACTTCTTTTTGTCATTACGGTGCCGGAGGAACACAATGAAACTGTTGGAAGATAAGATCCTTGCCTGTGGAAAGGTGCTGCCCGGCGAAGTTCTGAAGGTAGATAATTTCCTGAATCATCAAATCGACGTCGCATTGGTCACAGAGCTCGGGAATGCGTTCTACGAACACTTTTCATTATATAATATCACAAAGATCCTTACCGTGGAGTCCTCCGGGATTGCGCTGGCCTTTGCGGCGGCGCAGCGTTTCAACGTGCCAGTGGTATTCGCAAAAAAAGGCAAACACAAGAACGTAGGCGATAACGTTTATACCTGTGAATGCTTCTCCTACACAAAGGGAACCACTTACGACGTTACCGTATCGAAGGATTACCTCACAAAAGAGGATAAGGTATTGATCATCGATGATTTCCTTGCCAACGGCGCCGCGTGCGAATGCCTTATGAACATCATCGGGCAGGCCGGCGCTGAGCTCATGGGCATCGGGATCGCCATTGAAAAAGGATTCCAGCCGGGCGGCGAAAAGCTCCGCAGGCAGGGGATCGACGTACAGTCTTTAGCAATTATCGAGAGCATGACGGGTTCTTCAGTCACGTTCAGGGGATAATTGATGAAGGAATATAAAAAGCATTTTTGGAGGAAACAAAAGTGAAAAAAGCACTGAAAGTAATTGCTCTCATCCTTGCGCTCGCCATGGTCGTTGCGTTTGCCGCCTGCGCCGGTAAGACCGAACCCACCACCGAGCCCGCCGGCACCGATACTGCCGACACCACCGCCGAAGGTACCGAGGATACCACCGCGGAGAATACTGCCGCCGATCTTTCCAACATCAAGTTCGGTCTGATCTGCCTGCACGATGAGAACTCCACTTACGACAACAACTTCATCATGGCCGCCAAAGAGGCGCAGGCCGCCCTCGGTCTTTCCGACGATCAGGTTGTGATCAAGACCAACGTTGACGAATCCAACGCCTGCTACGAAGCCGCCTGCGATCTTGTTGAGCTCGGCTGCAACGTGATCATGGCTGATTCCTTCGGCCACGAATCCTACATGAAGCAGGCCGCTCAGGAATATCCTGAGGTTCAGTTCTGCCATGCTACCGGCACCAGCTCCAAGAGCGCCGGTATCGCCAACTTCCACAACGCTTTCGCCACCATTTACGAAGGCAGATTCCTTGCCGGTGTTGTTGCCGGTCTTAAGCTGAACGCCATGATCGAAGCCGGCGACATCACTGCAGAGCAGGCCGTGATCGGCTACGTAGGCGCGTTCCCCTATGCCGAAGTGAAATCCGGTTACACCTCCTTCTTCCTTGGCGCCCGCTACATCTGCCCCAGCGCTACCATGAAGGTCGTTTACACCAACAGCTGGTTCGATATCGATCTTGAAAAGACCGCTGCCGAGAACCTGATCAACGACGGCTGCGTGCTCATTTCTCAGCATGCCGACTCCGAAGGTGCTCCCAAGGCCTGTGAAGCCGCGAACGTTCCGAACGTTGCTTACAACATCGATACCTCTTCCATCGCTCCCAACACCGCTCTTGTTTCTTCCAGAATCAACTGGGCTCCTTACTATGAGATGGTGATCAAGGCCGTAGCCGCCGGCGAGACCTTCGCTACCGACTGGATCGGCACCATTGCTACCGGTTCCGTTGAGCTGCTTGACCTCTCCGCCAACTGCACCGAAGACGCCGCCGCGAAGGTTGCTGAAGTGAAGGCTAAGCTGGAAGACGGTTCTCTCAAGGTGTTCGATTGCTCCACCTTCACCGTGAAGGGCGAAAACCTGACCGAGTACACTGCCGACGTGGTTGACGAAGGCGATTTCGTTCCCGAGACCAACGTGATCCTGACCGACGAAGCTACCGGCATCACCTACTTCGCTGAGAGCGACGAGCAGTTCCGTTCCGCTCCTTACTTTGATATCCTTATCGACGGCATCACCGAGCTCGGCTGATAAGTAAATCTATCTTTTATACCAAGGGCGAAGCGCTCATACGCTCCGCCCGCGGTTTTTTTCAGAAACGCAAATACATTGAGGAGGTAAACAGGCTTGAGTGCTCCTGCGATCGAATTAAAAAACATTACAAAGACCTTCGGCCAGATCGTAGCAAATAAAAACATCAGCCTTTCCGTTGATGCGGGCGAGATCGTTGCGCTGCTGGGTGAAAACGGCAGCGGAAAAACCACGCTCATGAATATGATCTCCGGCATTTATTTTCCCGATGAGGGGCAGATCTTCATCAACGGGAAAGAGGTCGTCATCAAATCCCCAAAGGATGCCTTTAAGTACGGCATCGGCATGATCCACCAGCATTTCAAGCTTGTTGAGCTGTTCTCCGCCGCGGAAAACATTGTACTCGGACTGAAAGAAAAAGGAAAATACGATATAAAGCAGGTTTCCGCCCGCGTGCGCGAGATCACTGAAAAATACGGCTTCGATATCGATCCCGATAAGAAGATCTACGAGATGTCCGTTTCCGAAAAGCAGACGGTAGAGATCATCAAGGTGCTGTATCGCGGCGCCAATATTCTGATTTTGGACGAGCCCACTGCGGTGCTCACACCCCACGAAACCGAAAAGCTGTTTGCCGTTTTACGCAAAATGAAGGAAGACGGCAAATCCATTATCATTATCACGCACAAGCTGCACGAGGTGCTTTCCATTTCCGATAACGTTGTTGTACTGCGCAAGGGCGAATATATCGGCACTGTGGAAACAAGCCAAACAGATGAGGCGCAGCTCACAGAAATGATGGTCGGTAAAAAGATCGACCTGAATATCGAGCGCTCCACGCCCGAAAACAGTACGGACCGTCTTGTGGTGAAAGGTATCGATTTTACGAACCACGACGGCGTCAAGGTGCTCGACGATATCAGCTTTACCGCCAGATCGGGCGAGATCCTCGGTATCGCAGGCATCGCCGGCAGCGGACAGAAGGAGCTTTTGGAGGCTATCGCGGGGCTGCAGAAGCTCGACGGCGGTGAGATCGTCTATATGAACCCCTCCACGGGCAACGCAGAAGACCTCCGCAATAAAACGCCGATCCAGATCCGCGATCTCGGCGTACGGCTTTCCTTCGTGCCGGAAGACCGCCTCGGCATGGGCCTTGTGGGCAACATGGATATCATCGATAACATGATGCTCCGCTCTTATAAAAAGGGCAATTCCGTATTCCTCGAAAGAAAAGCGCCGAAGGCGCTTGCCGATAAGGTGATCGAGGATCTTGAGGTGGTAACGCCCGGTCCCACGACGCCGGTCAGAAGGCTTTCCGGCGGCAACGTGCAAAAGGTGCTTGTTGGCCGCGAGATCGCCGCCGCTCCCACGGTGCTGATGGCGGCGTACCCCGTAAGAGGATTGGATATCAATTCCTCCTACGCAATCTATAACCTGCTCAACGAACAGAAGAAAAATGGCGTGGCCGTGATCTTCGTCGGCGAAGATCTTGACGTGCTCATTGAGCTATGCGACCGTATCCTCGTGCTTTGCGCGGGTCGGGTGACCGGTATCATCGACGGCCCCACCGCAAAGAAGAACGAGATCGGCCTGCTGATGACGAAGCATACGGGAGGGAATGAATGATGGCAAAACAGAATAAAATCCATGAACCTCCTTTTCACATAGTCAAGCGGCCTGCCATTGCCGGTTGGAAATCGGTTCTGATCCGTGCGATCGCCATTATCGCGGCCCTCGGCGTATCTTCTCTTGTTCTTCTGATCCTTACCAAGAAATCCCCGCTCGAAGCGATGAAGCTCGTTTACGAAGCAAGCTTCGGCGTATATAATAAATCCATTGACAAAGGCTTTTTCGCGCAGATCTTTACCGGGCGTAAATTCTGGGCCATGCTGCAGGAATTGTGCATGCTGCTCGTGATCGCCCTTGCCGTAACGCCCGCCTTCAAAATGAAGTACTGGAACCTCGGCGCGCAGGGGCAGGTGCTGTTCGGCGGCCTGTGCTCCGTTGCCGTTATGTTCTATCTCAACAACGGTTTCTGGGCCACGCACAAATGGCTTGTGCTCGTGCTTATGCTGATCGCGGCCGTTGTGGGCGGCGTGATCTGGGCCGTGATCCCCGCCCTGTTCAAGGCCCGCTGGAATACGAACGAATCCCTGTTCACCCTGATGATGAACTACATCGCCATTCAGCTCGTTTCCTGCATGATCAACGTTTGGGTGCCGAACGGATCTCAGGTCATGGGCGTTGTAAATCAGAATTCAAAAATCGGCTGGATGCCCGCAATGGTTTTCCCCGATGCATGGGGCATGCATCCCTCCGCGAAAAATTACTTTTTCAATATTCTGATCGTTTTATGTCTTACCGTCGTTATGTTCGTATATTTGCGCTATTCCAAACACGGTTACGAACTGAGCGTTGTTGGTGAGAGCGTGAATACAGCAAACTATATCGGTATCAACGTGAAAAAGGTCATAATACGGACGCTTGTCTTTTCCGGCTTGCTTTGCGGCGTATCCGGATTCCTTCTTGTATCCGGTACCGACCACAGCATCACCACCGGTCTGGACAGGGGCTACGGTTTCACTGCCATTATCGTTGCCTGGCTTGCGAAATTCAATCCGCTGATGATGATCCTCACTTCGTTCCTGATCGTATTCCTTGGAAAAGGAGCCAGCGATATTGCCATGAATATGGGATTTAATGAAAGCGTAGGCGATATCATTACCGGTATCATCATCTTTTTCATTATAGGCTGCGAGTTCTTCATCAACTACAGAATCGTAAAAACGCATAGGGAGGGTTAAGAAATGCCGATCATTGTAACAAAAATCATTGCTTTTCTTGCCGCTTCCGTCGTTCAGGGGATCCCGCTGATCTACGGCTCCACCGGTGAGATCATCACCGAGAAGAGCGGCCATTTGAACCTCGGTATACCCGGCATCATGTATATGGGCGGTATTTCCGGTATCATCGGCGGCTATCTCTACGAGCATTATACCGAGAACCCCATCGGCATCATTGCCGTTCTCATTTCACTGTTTGCCTCGCTGTTCGGTTCCGCAATTATGGCGCTCATCTACAGCTTTCTTACCGTTACGCTGCGCGCCAATCAGAACGTGACTGGTCTTGCCCTCACCATTTTCGGCGTGGGCGTAGGCAACTTCTTCGGCGGTTCGCTGCTGAAATTCTTCGGGGAGACCGGTTCCATCTACCTTGCTGCCACGAGCGCGGCATACAGAACCACGATCCCGTTTCTTTCAAAGATCCCGGTTGTGGGAACGCTTCTGTTCTCTTACGGGTTCCTTGCGTATCTCGCCATTATCATTGCGCTGCTTGCTTCATGGTTCCTGAACAAAACCAGATACGGTCTTGCGCTCCGCGCGGTGGGCGAGTCGCCCGCAACGGCGGACGCTGCCGGCGTCAACGTGACCGCGTATAAGTATCTGGCTACGCTGATCGGCGGTATGATCGCAGGCCTCGGCGGACTGTATTTCGTTATGGATTCCACCGGCGGCGGCTGGACGAACGGCGGCTTTGGCGATAAGGGCTGGCTTGCCATTGCCATTGTTATCTTTGCCCTGTGGAAGCCGAAAAACTCTATTCTGTGTTCTCTGATTTTCGGCGGTCTGTATATCCTTTGCGTATACATTCCCGGGCTTTCCGCGCCGATGAAGGAGATCATCAAGATGATGCCCTATCTTGTGACCGTTGCCGTGCTGATCTTCATCAGCATCCGCAATAAACGCGAAAATATGCCTCCCGCAAGTCTCGGTACCTCTTATTTCCGGGAAGAAAGATGATAAGATCGGAGCGCCTGAAGCGGGCGCTCTGATTTTTTGATGAAACCTGCGCATTTCCCTTGCTATTCAAAATAAGTTGTGTTAAAATAACTCTGTATATCATCGGAGGAAATGCATGACCCGGAAGTTAAAATGGCCCCTTGCCATAGTGCTGATATTGATTGAATTGTTTTTATCTGCCTGCGCGCGCCGTCCCGCGGGTGTACGTTCGTTTCCTCTCAGCAGCGAGATCCGCAGCGGCGCGGTAGGTACCACCGCACTGCACATGGCGACTGCCGATGATTTTGAGACAATTATTTCATCCGAACGGCTGTCTTTGCTGTTCGATCGGCGAACGGGAGGCGTTGCCGTACTTGATAAGGAAGCGGACGCTTACTGGACTGCGCTGCCGTTATACTGGAATTTATCCGGCGCGGTGCTGACCGCCGCCGTTGTATCGGAGAAGGATCGGTGTTATCTGAATACGCAGGACCACAGCGTGGCATACGGCGGTTTCCGTTATGAAAAACCAGACGCCGGGTTAAAGATCGTTTACGGTATGTCCGATCTTGCTTCCGTTGCGGCGAAAACGCCGGAAACGCTTGCGCCGGGTGAGCTGTATGTACGGATCCCGGTTGTATTTACTCTGCAAGACAATGAACTGCGCGTTTCCGTGGAATGTGATGAAATTTTCGTGTCGGATGGATATGTGTTGGAATCATTGGCGGTATTGCCGTATTTCGGCGCGCTTCCCGACGGCACAAAAGACGCTTCCGCAGGATTCGGAGACTATCTTGTTGTGCCCGACGGATGCGGCGCTTTGATCCGTACGGATCGATCGGATTATGAAACACAAAACCTTACCTTCCGGCTTTACAGCAATGAGAACGGCGTCAATACGGCGCCGGCAGCGGTCGGCTGCTTCGGCGTAAGCCACGGTAACGTATCCGCGGCAGGGTTGATCACAAAGGGCGACGCCATCGCTTCTGTGCGTGCGATTCGAGCGACGGCAAACACGGACGGCGTCAATCTTGTATACCCCGAATTCAATATCACGCCATATCAGACAACGAAAAACACTTATATGTTTGGCTCGACCTATACGGGAACGATCGAGGTGTGTTATCAGATTCTTCACGGAACGTCGGGCGAATATGCCCCGATGGCTGCGGCGTTCAGGGAAATGCTGATCCGCGCAGGATTTCTTACGGAGACTACCGCCGCAAAGGGCGAATATCCCATGAACGTGTCGTTCCTTTTCAGCGTTGATGGAAAACGCGCAACAAGCGTAGGCACGTTCGAGCAGGCGGAAGAGGTCACCGGGCTGCTCAAGGCAAAAGGTGTAAACGGGATCTGCCTGTATCTGAACGGGATTTTTAACGGCGGTTTGTATCAGACGATGAACTATCACGTGATCCGTTCCGCAGGAGGAAAAAAAGACCTTCGCTCGCTCTGTGAATACGCAAACGCGCAGAATATACCTGTTTTTGCGTCCGTGAATCTGTTTACGGAATCTTCCCCGGCGTTTGCCTCGGTGGATCTGCAGGGAAAGAAACAGATCGTCGAAATTAAGAATCCGCTTTACCCCTTTGTTTCCGCAAGCCCCGGAAAGCGTTATGCCGCATCTTCGGCGCGGATCGAAAAGCACGTGCTCCGTCTTCTGCAAAGTACAACCGGTTTACCGCTCGACGGCATTGCGGTAAACGACGCCTCGTTTGTTTATGCTGACGCAGCTGTCGGGGCTGAAAAAACGGCTGGGCTGATCGGCGCCGGGCTTTCGTCGATTGCCGCGCGGGGGCGTGTGTGCCTAAACGGCGGCGGCTTCCGGTTTCTGAAAAATGCCGACGGTATTCTTTCTTTGCCGGAAACAACGGTTTTTGCGTCCTCCGCCGCTTATACGCCCGTGCCTTTGCTGCAAATGATATTGCATGGGTCCGTTGTGTATTCCATGGGCGCGTGCAACAAAGCGGAGATCCCCGTCCTTTCCATGCTGAAAAGCGTGGAATACGGCGCGAGCCTTGCGGTGGAATGGGATTTTCTTCCTTCATCCGCGTTTTATTACGAAAGAACGTATTCGGACGTTGCGGATTTTTACGTCCGGGCATCGCAGACGATGGCGGATCTTTCGGATCGCAGGATCGTGGGACATGAAGCTGTGAATGACGGCGTGACCGTTGTAACGTATGACAACGGCGCGATCGTATACGTGAACTATAATAATTATTCCGTGAATATCGGCAGCGTTTCCGTGCCGCCGTATGATTTTCTGAGAATAAACTGAAGCCGGAGTTGATTATGGAAAAAAAATATGACGCGCTTACGGAGGGGATCACTGTTTTCGGTATGCGCAACAAAGGAGACATCCGCATTTTGTTGTGTTATATTCTGAAAAGTCTTGACGTCCCTTTTTCGAAATCAGGCTTGAACGAGGTGCTGCAGAGTACGTCCCTGGCGAATTTTTTCGAGGTGAACGATGCCCTAAGCGTTTTGCAGGAGGACGGCCTGATCTCAAGCGACGTGCGTGAGGACGACGAGTATTTTTCGCTGACGCAAAAAGGACGCGAGGTTGCCGACAGGCTGGAAACCGACCTTCCCGAGGTCGTGCGCAAAACCGCGGTCGCAAGCGCCTTGGAGCTTCTTGCGCGTGAACGGGCGGCCAGGGGGGCAAAAGCTGAGATCATCCGTTTGAAAAAAGGATATCACGTAAAGCTTACGATCACGGACGGGAATACTGTTATGATGGAAACGCTTCTCTATGCCTCAGACAGCATTCAGGCGAACGCCGTAGCGGATTCCTTCATGGCGTCCCCCGGGAATCTTTATTCCGGCGTGATCGAATCTCTGAAGTTATGATGGGAGAAAACAGATCCAATGTATGAGCAAATCATTAATATAGAACGCATGGAGGATGCGGTCGGCCTGTTCGGCAGCTTTGACGAAAACGTAAAGCTGATCGAGAACGAGTACGGTGTGAGGATCGTGAACCGGGGTTCGGTTATAAAAATCACCGGAGAGCCCGACAGGGTCAGCTGCGCCGCAAAAGCGCTGGAAGGCCTTTTGATGCTGATAAATAAGGGCGAAGAGCTGAATGAGCAAAACGTACGTTACTGCATTTCGCTTGTTAACGAAGGCAGCGAAGAAAAGCTCTCATCCCTTTCTTCGGACTGTATCTGTATCACCATGAGCGGCAAGCCGGTAAAACCGAAAACGCTGGGGCAGAAGAATTATATAGAGCAGATCGCAAATCATACCATCGTATTCGGCGTTGGCCCCGCAGGTACGGGTAAAACGTATCTTGCGGTTGCGATGGCGGTCAAGGCGTTCCGCGCAAAAGAAGTAAGCCGTATCATTCTTACACGGCCGGCCGTGGAAGCGGGTGAAAAGCTCGGTTTTTTGCCCGGGGACCTGCAGCAAAAGGTAGATCCGTATCTGCGTCCGTTGTACGACGCCCTGTTTGAAATGCTGGGGGCGGATAATTTCCAAAAATATCAGGAAAAGGGAAGCATTGAGGTCGCGCCCTTGGCATATATGCGCGGACGTACGCTTGACGACAGCTTTATTATTCTTGACGAGGCGCAGAATACTACGCCGGAGCAGATGAAAATGTTCCTGACCCGACTCGGCTTCAACTCAAAAATCGTGGTAACGGGAGATATTACGCAGATCGACCTTCCCGACGGCAAAAAATCGGGGTTGAAGGAAGCAGTAAGGATATTAAAGAATATAGAGGATATCAAGGCGGTTCGATTCACCGAGAAAGACGTGGTCCGGCATAAGCTGGTGCAGGATATCATACGGGCGTATGAACACGCCGAAAAGCCGAAGAGCTAAGTAGATACTTGCTCATTTGGGCGCTTTCAGATCCGGGGAAAAGTGAATTTAATTATTTATAGAAAAGGGGATGCACATGACAGATAAAATCAAAGTGATTATTTCAAACGACCAGAAAACGGTGAAGATCCCTTCACAGGTACGGCTGCTTATTCGCCGCAGCTGTGTTGCTGTGCTGCGGCTGGAGCAGTTTCATGGGTCCGCAGAGATCAGCGTCAGATTCGTAGACAATGAAATGATCCGAGCGTTGAACCGTGAACACAGAAACATCGACAAGGCGACGGACGTGTTATCTTTTCCGTTAGGGGAAAACGGAGAATATGACGTAAACCCCGATACAGGCGCGTATATGCTCGGCGATATCGTGATCTCCGTGGAAAAGGCGATGGAGCAGGCGGAGGAATACGGCCATTCGCTGGAACGCGAGATTGCCTTCCTTTCCGTGCATTCCATGCTGCACCTGTTGGGGTACGATCACGTAAACGGCGGCATTGAGGCTGTGCATATGCGCGAGAAGGAAGAAGAAGTGCTCACGCAGCTCGGATTGAAGCGCAACGCCAGCTATTATATGGATGAGGAATGAGTATGAGTAAAGAACCAAAAAGCGCGTTCGTTGCAATCGTAGGCTGCCCGAACGTGGGCAAATCTTCGATTCTGAACCGGCTGTTGGGAGAAAAGATCGCCATTGTTTCCCCGAAACCGCAAACGACCCGTACCCGGATCCTCGGCGTACTTACAGAGGAAGAGACGCAGCTTGTGTTTACGGATACCCCGGGGTATCATTCGCCGAAAACGAAACTCGGTGAAAAAATGGTGAAAGCCGTTTCCGCCGGTCTGCGCGACGTGGACGCCTGCATGCTGGTTACCGAGCCAAAGGGCGAGATCCGCGAAGCCGAGCTGACGCTGATAAAGAGGATCAAAAAAGAGGGGATCCCCGCGATCCTGGCTATCAATAAGATCGATACGATAGAAAATAAAACGCTTCTGCTTTCAAGAATCGCGGCGTTCGCCTCGCTTTGCGATTTTTCGGCCGTTGTGCCTGTGAGCGCAAAGGATGGCAGCGGTATGAACGAGCTGAAGGACGAGCTGAAAAAACTCTGCGTGCCCTGCGAACACTTTTTTGCCGACGATACTCTCACCGATCAGCCCGAAAAGGCGCTTGCCGCCGAGTATATCCGGGAAAAGCTGCTGATGTATCTGGATAATGAAGTGCCGCACGGAACCGCAGTTGCGATAGAAAAGTTCAGGGAACGGGATGAAGCGGATATCCTTGATATTGAAGCCACGATCTACTGTGAAAAAGAGAGTCACAAAGGGATCATTATCGGCAAAAACGGTTCCATGCTCAAGAAGATCTCTACCGGCGCCAGGATCGATCTTGAACGGTTTTTCGGTGTTAAGATCAATCTGAAATGCTGGGTCAAGGTAAAGGAAGATTGGCGGAACCGTGAGGGCCTGATCCGCAATTTCGGTCTTGATTGATGGAAAAGTTTGATGCGGACGGTATCGTAATCAAAACAAAGGTCACGGGGGAGTCGGATCTGATCGTATTTGTGCTCACCCGTTCCAGGGGCATTCTGCGGGCGTTTGCGAAAGGCGCCAGAGGCATGAAAAGCAAGCTGCACGCCGGATGCTCTCTGTTTTCATACTGCAATTTTTCTTTTACAGAAAAAAACGAGGTGTATCATATCAACGAGGCGGATGTAAAAGAACTCTTCTTTTCGCTTCGTGAAGATATGCCGAAAATGACGCTCGCGCAGTATTTTTGCGAGGTGCTGCTGAAAACGGTCCCCGAAGGGGAATCGGAAGAGGAATATCTGCGGTTGACCTTGAACGCGCTGTATCTGCTGTGCGGCGATCGCAGGCCGATTTTGCTCATCAAGGCCGTTTTTGAACTGCAGATCGCTGTGCTTTCGGGTTATGCGCCGCCGATACACGCCTGCGCGGAGTGCGGTGCTTTTGAGA
The DNA here is from genome assembly GCA_947165755.1 of uncultured Clostridia bacterium. Classification (GTDB taxonomy): domain Bacteria; phylum Bacillota; class Clostridia; order Oscillospirales; family Acutalibacteraceae; genus RUG806. Next base: position 28,352 of record CAMVBR010000002.1, on the reverse strand, counting down.
CTGATATCATGTATTTTAATTGCCTTACCGGCGATTTATTATGCAAGAACTGCGGCAGGCGCGGAGATGCACCCGACGTGCCGCTTGCTGTGGTTGCCGCGATGCGGCATATCGTTTTTTCCCCGTTTGAGAAAGTGTTTTCGTTCCAGTTGAACTCCGAATTGCTTCGTCCGCTTACCCTGTTAACGGAGACGTATCTTCAAAACGTTTTTCAGGTGAAATTCCGTTTGCTTGAATTTTTCTGGATGGCCGTAATATAACCATGATCGCATAAGTGAGAAAGCCAAACACGGCTTTCTCTTTTTTTTAGCCCTTAAAGAATGGTAATAAAAAACAAATAAATATAAAAAAAATAATAATGGCAAAAAATAACAAAAAATTTTGAAAATCTATTGAAATTCACAAAATGAAATGGTATAATATGGCAGAAACGTGGTTCTCACGGTTTCTTCGATTTTTTCGGAAAATTGAATCAAGTGCTGTTTTTCGGTGTCGTTTCAGATTTATATGGGCTGAATTAAAAATGAAATGGAGAAAAAACAATGCAAACACAGAAAAAAGTACTTATTGCAGAGGATAACGGTGAATTTTTGAAGAACGTCGTATCCTCATTCCGCACCTATGGTTTTGAATGCGTTACCTCTCCCAGAGACGGCTCTCAAGTGGTAAAAGCGCTTGAAACCTGTTCGCCTGATATATTTGTGACCGAGGCGTTCCTTTCTCATTTTGACGCGCTTGCCGTTCTCAAGCTGATGCCGACGCTGAAAATGAAGAAACGCCCTGTTACCGTCGTGTTGTCCGGCGTGGAGAACGGTATGTTTGAACAGCAGCTTTTGAACTCCGGCGCAGATTACTATTTTATCAAGCCTGTGGACGTCGGCTTTATGACCGAGCGGATCGCAGGGCTTTCGGGTATTGAAAACAAGAACGGAAGCGCCGTCGTCAAGTTGAACGCGGGGGTGGATACAGATCTGGAGATCGTTGTTTCCGATATAATGCACGAGCTCGGCGTGCCTGCGCATATAAAGGGATATCAGTATTTGCGTGCGGCCATTATTCTTACGGTCAACGCGCCCGATATGATGAGCTCGGTAACGAAAGTGCTCTATCCCACCGTAGCTAAAACGTTTAATACGACTGCATCGCGCGTGGAGCGGGCGATCCGCCACGCGATCGAGGTTGCGTGGGACCGAGGGGATATTGACGTGCTCAGCTCTTATTTCGGGTATACCATTCAGAATTCCAGGGGCAAGCCCACAAACTCCGAGTTTATCGCTATGATCGCCGATAAGCTTCGCCTGAAGAGAAAAAAGATTTCATAAAAATAGCCGGGCAGCGATAAAGGCTGTCCGGCGCAATTATTTGATATGAAATTATAGAATGCTTGCTTCAAATGCAAGCGTCAGTTCCCGCATTTCTTCGATCTCCGCCCTGCGGCTCGGGCCAAAATCGGCTTTGCTGCGGGAACGGCTGTCGATGTTGATATCGAGGCCCTCTAATGAGAGATAGTATTTAGCGTTTACGGGGTAACATTGGCATTCCGCCATAGAGAGCGTGCCGATCATCGCCTGCAACAACGCGGCCTTTTCGGGATCGGTTCTGTATATTTCGCAGAGCTTCACATACAGTTCAGGGTGAAAATTCGCCATTACGCCTGAGAATCCCGCGCAGCCCATTTGCAGTGAGGGGAGCAGCGTTGCTGAATTCGCGTTGAAAATCTTAAGGTTTCCGCCGTTCACAGCATCAAGCTTCTTTTTAATCAGTGAAAGATCGCAGCAGGTATCCTTCAAAAACTGGAATTTTCCGTTTTCGGAGAGCGCTTTCATCACTGCGGGGGAAAGAACGCGTTTGTAAGGATACGGGCATTCGTATACCCCCAGTGGGATTTCAGGCAGAGCGTCTGCCGCGGCGAGCATCCGTTCGGTTAAAACGTCGTCGCTTTCTTCCGCTTTCGCAAAACGGTTTGCTATAAACACGTATCCGTCGATCCCCGTTTCGATAAAAGCAACGGCCTCTTTTCGCATGGTTTCAAAATCCTCGGAAACGTGCCCCGAGGCGACCACTGTCATGTCCGCAGGTTTGTTCTGCATGATAAATTTCAGCAAAGATAGTCGCTCTTCAAAGGTCAGATAAAATATTTCGCTGGATTGACAGATGGCGAAGATTGCGCGCACGCCCTTGCCGTAATACCAGGAAAGAAGCTGGAGCACGGCATCGTAATCAATTTTATCATCTTTCGTATAGGGTGTGATCATGGTTGGGAATACACCGCCGGGAATCTGCTTCATCATTAATATCACCTCAAACTAAAGTATAGGCAAATCAGCGGAAAAGTCAACGGTTTTTCTTGCGTCTCAAAAGAGCGTATGATAAAATGAAATAAAGGAGACGGTGCGGTATGGGTAAATTCAGCGGATTTCTGTTGGCGTCGGACTTTGACGGAACGCTTGCGGATTCAAATGGGGAGATTTCAGCAGACGTGCGCGATGCGCTGCATTATTTCCTGTCGCAGGGCGGTATGTTTACGGTGTGCACCGGGCGTACAAAACAGGGATTCCACAAATACGCGCCCGATATCGTCAACGCCCCGGTACTGCTCGCCAACGGAATCATGGCGTATGATTACGGAAAAGAAAAAACCGTTTTCTGCTGCGGGATCGAAAGGGAGGACGCCATGCTTGTGCCGGCGCTGCTGGGGCGGTTCCCTTCCGTATGTGTTGAACTGTATTCTGCCGATTTTCGCTCTTATGCGATCCGCCTTAACGACCGCTCAAGAAATCACTTCCTTATGCAGGATATCTGCTGGAACGAGATCGAAGACGTGAGAGAGGCGAATACGCCCTTCGTTAAGATCATGCTGAGCTGCGGCGGGAAATGCGCTCGGGAAGTGCAGCGCTGGCTGGATGGGGAGATCGGTAAATACGATCTGAAATACATCCCCTCCACCGGTGAATACGTTGAGATCATACGAAAGGAAGCGGACAAAGGACAAGGTCTTCTTCGTCTTGCTTCGCTGCTTGGAATCGATAAACGTCACGTTTATGCCGTAGGGGACGGAGAGAATGACGTTGATATGCTGAAAGCTGCCGCTGTGGGTTTTGTACCGGAAAACGGCAGCGCTGCAGCCGTTGCGGTTGCTGACGTTACGGTTCGCGGCAACGACAGCGGCGCGGTAGCGCACGTGATCGAATTACTGGACGCCGGATCGAATTAAAACGGAAATCCGTTCTGCCGTCGGATCTCATCTGTGATCTCCCGCACCAGAAGAGAGGTATCTCTGGCAAAAACGTATTCCGCCCCGGGGCCTTTCTCTATGGCGTCTCTGAAATAGGCGGCTTCCGCGCCCATGATCTCATCGCGTGAAATATCGTGCGCGGCAAGGATGCTCTGTTTTTCCTTTGTGGTCAGCTCTATCCCGGTGAGCTGTGAAACGGAAGCAATGCTGATCGTACCACGATCGCCGATGATCTCACTGGGCGCGTAATTTTGACCTACCTTGGAATAGATCAGATTTACGGTCATATCATCGTATTTCAGAACAGCGACCCCGGAAGCGTCCGCGCCGGATGGAAGAAATACCGCATCCGATATGATTTTGTTCGGTTTGCCGAACAGCGCGGCTGCAAGGTATACGTTGTATACGCCGATATCCATCAGGCAGCCTGCGTGCATCTCCGGATTGAATATATTCGGATTCCTGCCTTCCAGATAAGCCGGATATTTTGATGAAAGCTGGCAAAATACAAGATCGACCGTACGGATCGTTCCGATCTGCCGGATCGCCTGCCGGAGTGTTTGGAACGCGGGCGTATGGATCGACATGATCGCCTCTGTATACACAAGCCCTTTTTGTTCCGCAAGGGAAATCAGTTCCGCTTCTTCTTCTTTTGTGGTCGTCATGGGCTTTTCGCACATAACGTGTTTTCCGTGGCTTAAAAACAGCTTGCTCTGTTCGTAATGAAACCGGTTCGGGCTTGCGATATAAACGGCTTCGATCAGATCGCTTTGCGCCATTTCCTTAAGGTCGGTAAAAACTATTTCTGCGCCGTGCTTCTTCGCAAACACGATTCCCGTTTCTTTGGATCTGGAATACGCAGCGGTATATTCCATGCCGCCCTGTTTTTCGGCGGCGGAAAGATACGCCTCGCAGATCCATGACGTGCCGATGCTTCCGAATTTCAAATTATCACCTTCTTTTTTTTAATTGTAGCACAAATTTTTCGTTTTTTATAGACATTTTTGATTTTTAATAGTAAAATATATAAAAGAGGTGAAATATATGTTATCCGTAAGACCTTATATTTTAAGCGACCGCGAGCAGGTGGAACAGATTTGTTTGGAAAACGCGGGATGCAAAGACGCCAAAGAAGAGACGAAAAAGCTTTGTCTTTTGATATACTGCACGTATTACCTGGAAAACGAGCGTGAAAACTGTTTTGTTGCTGTTGACGACAATGGTAAGGTGGTTGGGTATATCCTTTGCAGCGAGAATTTTAATAATTTTGAAAAAGTCTTTTTGGAAAAGTATATTCCGCAGGCGGCAATGATCAGCGCGAGAAGGTACGTCGACGCAAAATTCAATCTCCTGAAATTCGGTATGTACCGTAAGGAATACCCGGCGCACTGCTACGTGAACGTAGCGCTGTCGAGTCAGAATCAAGGCGTCGGCGGCCTGCTCCTTTCTACGTTGAAGGCACAGCTGAAGAAGAAATACGTTAAAGGTCTGATGCTCGTTTGCGACGCCGATAATGCCGACCAGATCCGTTTTTTTGAACAAAACGGCTTCCAGCATCTGATCACAACGCGGTTCGGCCTCGCTATGGCCATTACATTCGATAAATAATGGAAGTAACAATAGAAAATCAACGAAAAATAATCGAAATTATAAGATCATGCGGCGCTGAAGTTCGTTCCGTGCAAAACGTGGAATCTCAGGACGGCGCGATCGCCGTTAAACCCGGCGCTGCGAATTTTGTGACTTCGTTCGATGTGAAAGTACAGAATACGCTGATCTCACGGTTGGCCGCTTTATATCCGCAGGCAAGGTTCTTTGCCGAGGAAAAGGATAATGACGGCAGTTGCTTTAAGGATGCGTATTGTTTTGTGATCGATCCGATCGACGGCACGACGAATTTTATTCACGATATGAAACACAGCGCTATCAGCGTTGCGTTATATTACGACGCAAAGCCTCTGTTTGGTGCCGTATACGACCCTTACATGGACGAGATGTTCCATGCTTCACTCGGGGGCGGTGCTTTTCTGAACGGCAGTCCGATCAGGGTATCCGGGCGTTCGTTGGATACTGCTTTGATGTTGTTCGGCACATCTCCCTATAACCGTGACCAATATGGCAGGGAGACGTTCGACCGTGTATACAACGTGTTTATGAAATGTGCCGACGTTCGCCGCAGCGGTTCCGCCGCGCTGGATGTTTGTTACGTAGCCGGCGGAAGGGTGGACGCCTACTTTGAAGATATTCTTTCCCCATGGGATTTTGCTGCCGGGCTGCTGATTCTTACCGAAGCAGGCGGAATGATAACTGATTATACGGGTGATCTTCCGAAAACAGGTGAAAAAACGTCCGTTCTATGTTCAAATAAGCTGCTGCATTCCGAAATGCTGCAGTTATTAAATAAATAACATCGGAGGAAATTTAGATGGCAAACATTCTTGACAGATTCAAGGAAACGGTGGAAGAAAAAAAAGAAGCCCTTACCGGAAAAAAGGTAAAGGTCGGCATTATCGGCACCGGATGGATCGCCGAAGCGCACGTTGCGAATTACCTGAAGTGCAAAGACGTGGAGATCGTTGCCGCAGCGGATCTGATCCCCGGCAAGGCGGAAAAATTCTGCAAGGCCAACGGCATCGAGAGTGTTCATTTGTATCCGGATCATAAATCCATGATCGACGCCGAGGAGCTCGACGCAGTCAGCGTTTGCACCTATAACAAGACCCATGCGGAGTGCACCATCTACGCGCTGGAGCACGGCGTCAACGTGCTGCTCGAAAAACCCATGTGCGTAACGCTGGAGGAGGCTGTGGCCATCTGCAAAGCGGAAAAGGCCAGCGGCAAGATCCTTTCCATCGGCTTCCAGCCCCGGTTCGATCCCAACATGCAGATGCTGAAAAAGATCGTACAGTCCGGCGAGCTCGGTAAGATCTATTACATCCAGACCGGCGGCGGCAGAAGAAGAGGTATCCCCACGCCTTACGGCACCTCCTTCATCGAAGAGAAAACCGCAGGCCTCGGCGCACTCGGCGATATCGGCTGCTATTCCCTTGATATGGTGCTTAACGCCATCGGTTATCCGAAGCCCCTCTCTGTTTCCGGTTATACCTCCGCGTTCTTCGGCACGGATCCCGCGTATTATCCCAATCACCCAGAGTATGCCGACGTATTCACCGTTGATGATTTCGCGGCTGCTTTTATCCGTCTCGAAGGCGACATCGTACTCGATTTCCGTATCTCCTGGGCGATGAATCTGGATACCCCCGGCGATACCATCATCCTCGGCACCAAGGGCGGTTTGAGAGTGCCCTCTACCGAATGCTGGAACGGCTCCATCGGCGGTCCGCTGAAAATCTATAAGACGGTCGCAGGCGAAGAGATCGAGTACGAAGTGGATATGAAGCATGACGACGTGGATAATTTCTATAAGAAGATCCGTCTGTTCATCGACGCAGTAAAAGAAAACGGCGCCGCGCCCGTACCTTCTTCACAGATCATATACAATCAGGCGATCATCGACGGCATCGCCAAGTCCGCGCGCCTCGGCAAAGAGATCACGCTGGATATTCCCGAGATATGATCAAAGCGTATCTGGAACTCGGACTGATCGTTTCCACGCACGGCATCCGGGGCGAGGTGAAGATCAATCCCTGGTGCGACGAGCCTGATTTTGCAAAGCATTTTAATACGGTCTTTTTTGACGGCAAAGGGGAAGCGCCCGTAAGGGTGCTTTCCTGCAGGTCGCACAAAAATATGATCCTGATGCAGCTGGAAGGCTATGACAGCATCGAAAAGGCGGAAACGCTTCGGAATAAGATGCTGTATATTCGCCGCAGTGATATCCGGCTCAAAGCCGGCGTGTGGTTTATTGAAGAGCTGATCGGATGCCGGGTTTTGGACGCAGACGATCCTGACGTGTGTTACGGCACGCTGACGGATATATCCAAAACCGGTGCGAACGACGTTTGGGCGGTAACGGATGAAAAGGGCAGGGAATATCTTTTGCCCGCGATCAAGGACGTTGTGATCGACGCTGACGTTGAAAACGACCGCGTGTTTATCCGGCCGCTCAAGGGGATCTTCGACGATGCGGATTGATATTCTTACGTTGTTTCCCGAAATGTGCGAACACGTTTATTCGGAAAGCATCATCGGGCGCGCTGTGAGTGCCGGGATCATTGAGGTACACGCGCATAACATACGGGACTATACGCTGGATAAGCATAACCGGGTGGATGATTCTCCCTACGGCGGCGGCATGGGCATGCTCATGCAGGCGCAGCCCATTTATGATTGCTATCGGGCGCTTTGCGGAGAGCTCGGAAAAAAGCCGCATCTGATTTACCTCTCCCCGCAGGGCAAGGTGCTGACGCAGCAACGTGCAAAAGAGCTTGCCGCAGAAGAAAATCTCGCGCTGCTCTGCGGCCATTATGAGGGCGTTGACGAGCGTGTGCTGGAAGAGATCGTGGACGAAGAGATCTCGATCGGGGATTACGTTCTTACCGGCGGAGAGCTGCCCGCGCTTGTGCTGATGGATTGTGTTGCGCGTATGGTTGAAGGCGTATTGCCGAACGAGGAAGCCTACGCCCGGGAAAGCCATTATAACGGTTTGTTGGAGCATCCTCAATACACAAAGCCGTTCTGTTGGAACGGCAAAGAGGTCCCTGCGGTACTCGTATCAGGCCATCACGCAAACATCGAAGCCTGGAAACGGGAACAGTCTCTTCGGCGAACGCTGGAACGGCGACCTGAGCTTTTGGCGCAAGCGGAATTGACCGAAAAAGACAATGAAATTCTGCATAAAATGAGGATGTCCGCCGATAATTTGGAGTAAATGTAAAAAAGCGCCAAATTATTATGGTTATTGTGCACAAATCATTTTTCTGAATTTTGGATGGATTTAGTTTAACAAACGAAATATTTCTTTTCTGATAATCTTTGATTGACGCTATTATTATTTGTGATATAATAATAACGATCAGTGAATGCTCAGAAGGAGATATTGTGTATATGGTTTATAAAGATATTACGGTTCAGAATCAGGTCGGCTTGCATGCGCGTCCCGCAACGTTTTTCATTCAGCGCGCAAACGAGTTCCGTTCTTCCATTTGGGTGGAAAAAGAAGAACGCAGAGCCAACGCAAAAAGCTTGCTCGGTGTGCTTTCTTTGGGGGTGACCGGCGGTACTGAGATCAGAATCATAGCCGACGGAATTGATGAGAACGAGGCTGTGGAAGCGCTCTCGAATCTTGTGAACTCCGGTTTTGCTGAGTAATACATTTTAACACAAAACGGTGTATCGGCTTTTGCTTGGTACACCTTTTTATTTATATTACATGAAGGGCGTGGTATGCATGACAATTGAAGAGCTCAGAAAAAAAGCCATGGCCCTGCCCGAAGAGCCGGGTGTTTATATAATGAAAAACGCACGCGGTGAGATCATTTATATCGGCAAAGCCAAGGTGCTGAAAAACCGCGTGAGCCAGTATTTCGGTTCGCAGAACAATCATACTGCAAAGGTGCGTCAGATGGTGGCGCACGTCAATGATTTCGATTATGTGATCGTGGGCAGTGAATTTGAGGCGCTTGTGCTCGAATGCAGCCTCATCAAGCAGAACAAGCCGAAATACAATATCCTGCTTAAAGACGATAAGGGGTATACCTACGTCAAAATTACAGGGGACAGCTGGAAAATGCTGTACGACGTAAAACAGAAAGAAGACGACGGCGCGAAATATCTTGGGCCATACACAACGGGAGACGCGATTTCTACCGCCGTAAAGCAGGCGTATGATATTTTTATGCTGCCGCACTGCAGCAAGGTATTTCCGAGGGATATCAACCGTTCCGCAAGGCCGTGCCTGAATTACTATATCAAGCTGTGCGCAGGCGCTTGCAAAGGGCTTATTACCCGGGAGGAACACAACGCCGCCGTTGACGACGCCATAAGTTTTATTCAGGGCGGAAAGGCGGAATACGTGCGCAAGATCACCGCGCAGATGGAAGAAGCCTCGGAAAATCTTGAATTTGAAAAAGCGATGAAGCTGCGGGATCGCATCCGCGCCATTGAAAAATCCGCACAGCGTCAGGTCATGGTATGCTCCAACTGTAAAAACCAGGACGTGTTCGGCGTTTCCTCGCTGAGCGGTAAAACCTGTATCTGTGTGATGCAGTTTCGCGGCGGTACCTTCATGAATACCAATACCTTCATCGTAGATCGGCTGGAAAATCCTGAAGAGGATTACCCCGAGATGCTCTCCGGCTTTTATTCTTCCGTTGACGATTACCCGGATCGCATCTGTATCGATACCCCTTTGGAGCAGGCAGAATTTTTGGAATCCTATTTTTCACAGCTGGCCCAAAAAAAGGTGCGGCTGTATGTGCCGCTCTCGGGGGAGAGCAAAACGCTTTTGGAAACTGCCAATAAAAACGCAGCCGAAAAGCTTGCCAGAGTGCTGTCTTACAACGATAAACAAAACGCGGCTCTTTACGAGCTGCAGGAAGCGCTCGGGCTCCCGGAGCGTCCTTCCTATATTGAAGCATACGATATTTCCAACACCGCAGGGCAGGAGAACGTTTGCGGCATGGTAGTATTTGCGGATGGCCGCCCGAGAAAACGCTGTTATAAGCGCTTTATGATCAAATCTTTTGAGGGGCAGGATGATTACCGTTCGCTTGCGGAAGTGCTGGAGCGCAGGATCCTGGAATATGAAAAAGAAAAAGACGGCGAGAACACGGAAGAGGGTTTCGGGAAAAAACCGGACTTGATTCTTTTGGACGGCGGTATCGGACAGGTGAACGCGGTCAGACCGATCTTTGAAAAATACGGTTTCGACGTGCCCCTCTTCGGCATGGTAAAGGACGGCAAGCACCGCACCCGCGCGATTGCGTATGGGGGCGGGGAGATCATGATCAACGATAAACGTACCGTGTTTTCGCTTGTTTCGCAGATACAGGAAGAGGTACACAGGTATGCGGTCACCTATCATCATACGCGCAAAAAGAAAAACACGCTTGAGGGAACTCTGACTTCGATTGAGGGTGTAGGAAAAAAACGCGCCGGGCTGCTGCTTGCCCGGTTTAAGACGTTGGCTGCGATCAAAAACGCGGCGCTCGACGATCTTATGAGCGTCCCGGGGGTCACGGAACCTGCGGCGCGCAGCATATACGCATTTTTCAGAGACCCTCAGAATCAATAAATGCGTAAAAAAGCACCTGTTTTGTCCGTCCGTGAAAATTAAGGGTTGACAAAACACTGTTTTTGGTGTGATAATATTATAGATAAATCTTTGGAGGAACGTAATGCGAATCATTTCCGGGAGTGCGAGAGGCAGACGGCTTTTGACGCCGGTCGGTATGGAGATCCGTCCCACCACAGATAAGGTCAAGGAGGCTCTTTTCAGCATACTGCATTTTGACCTTCCGGGAAAACATGTGCTCGATCTGTTCGCTGGTACGGGGCAGCTCGGTCTGGAAGCGCTCAGCCGCGGGGCAGCGGACGTTGTATTTACGGATTCTTCCAAAAAGGCGGTCGCTCTGATCAGGCAGAACGTTGCGCTCACAGGTTTCGGTGCGCAGAGTACGGTATTGCAGACGGATGCGTTTTCATTCCTTTCTTCCACCGACCGTACGTTTGACATTGTGCTGATGGATCCGCCTTATGAAAAAGGGTTGTGTGAAAAAGCGGCGGCGCTTTTGCCGCGCATATTGAATAAAGGGGCGCTTGTTGTTTGCGAGACCCGTCCCGAGGAAGAGCTTCCTGTGCAGATCGGCTATCTTTCCGCTGTGAAGGAATATCGGTATTCGGGCATTCGGCTTACGGTATACCGCACCCCTGATACAGAGGAAAGCTGATGGCATCGATTGCGGTTTGTCCCGGTAGTTTTGATCCGGTAACAATAGGACATATCAATATTATCACCCGGGCTTCAAAGCTCTTCGATAAGGTGATCGTGGTAGTTATGGTCAATTCCCGTAAGAACAGCGCCATGTTTTCTCCGGAAGAGCGAATGGATTTTATCCGCCGAAGCATTTCTCATCTGAAGAACGTTGAAGTTGACTTTTACGATGGGCTTCTTGCGGATTACGTTGTGCGCAAGGGCGCCGTTGCTATTGTGAAAGGGCTTCGGGTGCTATCGGACTATGAAGATGAATTCAAGCAGGCGCTTACCAATAAAAGGCTTGCGCAAAACGTGGAAACCATTTTTTTGGTCACCGACACGGAGTATATGTTCCTCAGCTCCAGCGTGGTGAAAGAAGTTGGCTCCTTGGGCGGCGAGATCGGCGATTTCGTTCCCCCTGAAATAAAAGACGATATTATGAAACGTATCAGAGAAAGGTGAAAGACATGAGCGTAGAAGATTTACTGAATAAGATTGAAGACTTGCTTGAAGAGGGCAAAACCGGCCTCCTCGGCGGCGGCAAAGTCAAGGTCGACGCCGACGCTATCCGCGCCATCATCTCCGAGATCCGTATCAGTATGCCCGACGAAGTGATCCAGGCGAGAAAGATCGCTGCGGAACGCAAAGTCATTCTGTCTCAGGCGAGCGACGCAGCTGAGCTTAAGATCAAGCAGGCGGAGATTCAGGCCAGAAAGCTCGTAGAAGAGAGCGAGATCACCAAGAACGCTGAGCTGAACGCGCAGGAGATATTGAATGAAGCCAAGCGCCAGGCGGCGGATCTTGTGGAAAAAGCTAAGGCCAATTCCAATGAGATCATCGCCAACGCGCAGAAATGGGCTTCCGAACTCAGAACCGGCGCAAGCGCATTCGTTGAAACCATAATGAATGAGAGCGATCAGATCCTTTCCCAAAGCATCGAGGATTTCTCAAAGAGTTTGAATAAGGTGCGTATTGCTTCGCAGCAGTTGAAGAACGCAACCGGCAAGCCCGACGGCAACGCCTGAGCGGCACGGTTATTATAACAATGCCTCGCATATATTATTGTGCGAGGTGTTTGTTATGTTTCTGTTTTCCGTTAAGAATTTTCGCTTTTGGTTTTCCGTTGTTATCCTGCTGCTCTCTGTGACGCTTACCGCGGCGCTTCTTTTATCTCGTCCTGCCGTTCCGGAAAAAAGCGTTCCGGCGCAGCACAATGATCCCGACGCGTATTGCCGCTCGTTTCTCTCGTCGCACGGATGGAGGGTATCTCCCGATCCGCCTGAGATCGCGGAGGTTTTGATTCCCGCTGTATTCAACGATGTTTATTCTTCTTATAACGCACTGCAGGTATCTCAGGGATATGATCTCGCGCCGCTTCGCGGCAAAACACTGCAAAAGTATGTGTATCGGATACTGGATTATCCCGGCTTGCCTTCGGATGCTCCGGTGGTAGCGAACATTTTATTGAAAAACGGCGAGGTCGTAGGCGGGGATATTTGTTCGGTCGGGTTGGACGGTTTTATGCACGGTTTTTCGGAGTTTATGAATGCCCATGATGAGATTGGATAAATTCCTGTCTTCGCAGCTTGCGATATCCCGCACGGATGCAAAAAAAATGCTGCGTCAAAAACGAATATCCGTGAACGGCGCCGTTGCGATAAAACCGGAATTGCAGGTCGATCCTTGTGCGGACAGTATTTTGCTGGACGGTCGTGTGATTGCTTACCGGCAGTTTTTGTATATTATGCAAAACAAGCCTGCCGGGGTCGTATCTGCAAGTGCGGACGGCAGTGTTACGGTGATCGATATTCTTCCGCAGGAACTGAAACGGCCGGGGTTGTTTCCGGCCGGCAGGCTGGATAAGGATACGACCGGATTTGTTCTGATCACGGACGACGGCGCGTTCGCGCATTCGCTTCTTTCCCCCGTACGTCACGTTGAAAAAACGTATGTTGTAACGTTGGAGAGAGAAGCCACGATGGAAGAGATCGAAGAAATCAGAAAAGGGATACGTATCGGAGAGGAACAGTTCCGCCCCGCAAAACTTCGGCCTTTGGTGCAAACAGACGGGTTGCCGCAATATGAGATCATCCTTACGGAGGGACGGTATCATCAGATCAAACGGATGTTCGGCTCGCAGGGGAATGCTGTTTGCGCCTTGCGGCGGGTGCAAATCGGCGGGCTTTCACTGGATCCTTCGCTGCGCCCGGGGGAGAGCAGACTTATGACGGATGAGGAGATCCGGCTTTTAGCAATTCGTCAAAATATATAATAACACGCATCGATGATATGAATAAAAATCGGTGCGTTTCTTTTTTATATAACATAATTGCATAAAAAATCAAAAAGAATTTGTAGAAATATTCTAAAAGACCTTGCAATTTGCTTAAAAATTGAGTATGATATAGAAGATAGTTTATGTCAATTTGTATAAATGGTTATTTTGACTGTCTTTGAAAGGATTGATTCAATTGTCAAACAGACTTTTTCAGAGTGTGATCCATCAAATGAAGGACGTAGTGGGCCGTACCTTCGGCGTGTTGGATGAATCCAATGCGATCATTGCCTGCAGCGATCTTTCCAGAATCGGCGAGGTTACGGATCCCCGTGGGGGAGAAGCCTCTGTTTCAAACGTTGGCATCGTTTGGAACGGATATACATACGTAGCTTTCGGCGCTTCCATACAGCCGGAGTTTACCGTTTTTGTGGAAGGCGCCGACGCGCTTGCCGAAAAGTATGCGGGGATGCTTTCTGTTTCGCTTTCCAGTATCAAGCAGTTTTATGATGAAAAATACGACAGAGGAAACTTTATCAAGAACGTTATGCTCGATAACATTCTTCCCGGCGATATCTATCTGAAGGGAAGAGAGCTTCATTTCAATAACGATTCGATCCGCGTTGTTTTTCTTATCCGGTTCGGGGTGCCTGTTGAAATATCTGTTTTCGATATGATACAATCTCTTTTCCCCGATAAGAATAAAGACTTCGTTGTGAATATTAATGAATCCGATATCGCGGTGATCAAAGATATTTCCGTAAATATCGACAACAAAGACCTGAAAAAACTCGCCCGCAGCATGATCGATTCCCTTGAACCTGAGATCGCAGGACACGCTGTGGTCGGTATCGGCACGCAGGTAAAGGGAATCAAGGACCTTGCGAAATCCTTTAAGGAAGCGCAGGTCGCTTTGGAGGTCGGCAAAGTCTTTGATACCGAAAAGGTGATCGTCAGCTACGAGAACCTCGGTATTGCCCGGCTGATCTATCAGCTGCCGTCTACGCTGTGTGAAATGTTCCTGCGTGAAGTTTTCAAGCGCGGTTCCATTGATTCTTTGGATCATGAGACGCTGTTTACCATCCAGAAGTTTTTTGAAAACAATCTGAACGTATCCGAGACCTCCAGAAAGCTGTTTGTACACCGCAATACGCTCGTTTACCGCCTCGAAAAGATCCGCAAGCTTACAGGTCTCGATCTTCGCGTCTTCGATGACGCCATTGTTTTCAAAGTGGCGCTTATGGTCAAAAAGTACCTGGATTCCTCGCCGATCAAGTATTGATCCGCTTCAGAAGAACGGCTGCCAGGCGGCTGTGATTCGGGCTTAAAGCGTTTTTTAAGTGAGAATTATTATAATTATCACTATACCAAAATAGGAAGGAACGGCATTCTGTAATAGCCGTATGTTTTATGATAGATTTTAATCACGTATCAAAAATATACAAGGGGACGGATACCAAGGCGTTGGACGACGTTTCGCTGCATATCGATAAGGGGGAATTCGTATTTGTGGTGGGTGCGTCCGGCGCAGGTAAAAGTACCTTTTTGAAAATACTGATGCGGGAAGAGGTCCCTACCGCCGGCGACGTGATCGTAGATGGTCAAAGTCTGAACGCGCTGAAGGCCCGAAAGGTTCCTTATTACCGCAGAAAACTCGGTATCGTTTTTCAGGATTTCCGCCTGATCCCTACAAAAACCGTATATGAGAACGTTG
Organism: uncultured Clostridia bacterium; assembly: GCA_947165755.1. Taxonomy (GTDB): domain Bacteria; phylum Bacillota; class Clostridia; order Oscillospirales; family Acutalibacteraceae; genus RUG806. The sequence continues at coordinate 13,252 of CAMVBR010000002.1, read as the reverse complement.
CGTTTGCCATGCACGTGATCGGCGCCTCGCAAAAGGATATTTCACGCCGTGTGGCTTATGCTCTGAGTTTGGTGGGGCTTTCAGCGAAATCAAAGAGCTTGCCCACGCAGCTTTCCGGCGGCGAACAGCAGCGCGTGGCGCTTGCAAGGGCGCTCGTAAACGACGCCGAGGTCATTATCGCCGACGAGCCTACCGGTAATATCGACCCGGAAATGTCCAAGGATATCGTTGACCTTTTGGAACAGATCAACCTGAATAAGGGTACGACGATCATCATGGTTACGCATGAGGTCGATTTGATCAGTAATTACCATAAGCGTATTATTGAGATCAAGAACGGCCATATCATTTCCGATTCCGCTCACCCTGAGGTCGCGGCGGAAAATATACAAGCGATTCAGGGGGAAGCCCCGATGAATGCCCCCAGCGGGTATTATCACGCGCCTACGGAAGACGCGGAGATCGAGAGCTTTCTTATGAATTACGGTAATGATAAGCCCGATGATCCCTCAGAGGATGCAGATGCCTGATCCGCATCACAACTTTATATTAAGGAAAAACCCGAATTGTCCGGCAAGCGGACTGAAGGTCGGAATAGGATTATGAAAAACAGAAATTTAAGATACCTTACGCGTGAGGGTATTAAAAATATCGGAGTCAACCGGCTGATGTCGTTTGCCTCCATAGCAGTTCTTATGTCATGCCTTGTTATGATCGGGTGTGCCGTGCTGCTTTATTTCAATATAGACGCTTTGCTTCACAGCATTGAATCACAGAATGTGATTATGGTTTTTGTGGAAAAGGACGCTGATGCGGATGTGATCAACAACGTTGAAGCAGAATTGAAAGCGGTCGATAATGTAGAGAACGTCACTTTTATTCCGAAAAACGACGCCTACAGCACAGTGCTGGAATCTCTCGGCGAAAATGCGGATATCATGAACGGTGTGGACGCATCCTTCCTGCCGGACGCCTTTGAGGTGTGTGTTGCCGATATGCAGTATTTCTCAAACACGGTGAATCAGATCCGCTCCATAGAGCATATTATGAGCATCCGTGAAAACAGCGATCTTGCAAATCGGCTCGAAAAAATACGCACCGCTGTTTCTTACGTGTGCGTCGGTATTATCGTTATGCTGTTTATCGTCGCCTTGTTCATCATAGCGAATACCATCCGTATCTCTATGTTTACCAGAAAACTTGAGATCAGTATCATGAAGGCCGTAGGCGCTACGAATTCTTTCATTCGCTGGCCGTTCCTGATAGAAGGCCTTACGATAGGTTTGCTTTCCGCTGCGCTCTCTATGGGCGTGTTATATCTCATTTACAGGCTTGCAGGCGAGGCATTGCTTACGATCTTCGGCATTCTCGGCGGCGGATTGATCAACTTTAAGGATTACGCGCTTTATCTTCTGATCGGTTTTATTTGCATCAGTGTTGTTACGTCCGGTATCGGAAGCATCTTTTCCATCGGAAAATATCTGAAGGAACAGGGGAGTGTTGTTGATGCGAACAACTAAAAGAATAAAAAAGCTCCTTTCTTTGATTTTCGTTTTTCTGTTTTTGTTTCTGAATACCGGTACTCTGCTTTCCGGCGCAACCGATCTTACGGATTCCGAACAGGACAAGATCAACGATTATAAAACGCAGCAGGAAGAGCTGCGCAAGCAGATCTCCGAAAACAAAGAAAAGATGGACGCCCTGAAGGATGATATTGCGCAGCAGGAAGAGTATGTGAACACGCTGCAGGCGCAGATCAATGCTTATCAGGCGCAGATCGACGTATTGAATGAAAACATAGCTTTTCTTGAATCTCAAAAAGACGCCATTCAGGCGCAGATCGACGAATTGGCTGTGCAGATCGAAGAGATCCATACGCAGATCAACCACAACGAACTGGAGCAGATCGCGCTGCAGCAAGAGATCGACGATATCTTTACCGAGCTGAAAGATCGCCTTTGTGATATCTATGTTTACGGTAAAACATCGGAATTGGAGCTCCTTCTGAACAGCACGGATTTCCAGTCTTTCCTGATCACCATGGAGCTTTCGTCCAATATCGCCGCGCACGATAACGAGATCATCTCCGGGTTAAAGGAGAAGATCGCGCAGATCGATGAGCTGAATGCGGAGCATATCCGCCTGATTGAGGAAATTGAAGCAAAACAGGCGGAGCATCAGCAGCAGATCGACGCCCTGAGCGCAAAACAGGATGATATACGCGAAAGCCGCGCGGTGTTGGAACAATCACAGGGAGAGATCGAAGCCCTCGAAAGCGAAGCCTCCGCTTACCTTCGTGAGCTGGACGAGCAGAGCGCAGCATACAAAGCGCTGATCGCTCAGTATGAAGCGTCCATCAAGGCTTTTGATTCCAAGATCGACAGCATTATTGAAGAAGCGAGAAAACGTAATCAGCCTATCAGCTTTACGCCTTCCGGCGGTCTCATCTGCCCGCTGCAGTATTCCGGCGCGTATATCTCCTCCGGGTACGGTTACCGTACAGGAACCGGTACGGCCTACAGTAATTTCCACGGCGGTTTGGATATCTGCGTATACGGCGGTACTTACGGTAAAAATATAAGTGCCGCTGCAAACGGCACAGTGCTTACCGCAGCCCATATGGGAACCGGTTACGGTAATTACATACTGCTTGATCACGGCAACGGTTTGTATACGCTTTACGGGCACAACAGTCAGCTGCTTGTATCTACGGGCGATACCGTTTATCAGGGGCAAACGATCGCTTACGCGGGCGAATCCGGTTATGCGTTCGGCGCGCACTGCCATTTTGAAGTTCGGGTAAACGGCAGCAAGGTGAACCCCCTGAATTATATTTCAGTTCCGTGATCCCAAAAGGTGAATAACGATGTCTAAAAAGATACCGCTTGCGGTGACAATTGCATTGATATTCGTGTTTTCAGCGCTTACCGTTCTTGTAACGGTAAGCGTTTATATGCGTATTTACACAAAATCACTCTTATCCATAGAGGAACAAAAAGAACGGTACAGTTTGCTTGCCGAGGTGGAATCGATCGTGCGCAGCAATTACAACGGCAAGATCGCATCTGATGACGCCGGCGTTTTTACAGCCAAGGGATATATTGAGGGCTTAGGAGATAAAAACTCCGTGTATCTTACAAAGGAAGAATATGATGCGTATACCGCTTCCTATGCAGGCTTTGCGGAAGGTATCGGGGTCAATGCGCAGTACAGCAGCGCAGAAAACGCCCTTGTTGTAACAGCCGTTGCTGCGGGTTCCTCTGCGGCAGAAAAGCAAATTGCTGCAGGCGACCGTATTCTTGCCGTCAACAACAAGGATGTAACTGTTGCGAATTATGCTTCTCTTATGCAAACGCTGCAAACCAACAGTGGGAAAGAAATCCGTGTTAAGGTGCTGAAGGCGGATGCCGTAGATCCGATCTCAGCAATAACACTGTCTCTTTCAGGCAGCTATCAGAAAGCTTCTGTGTCTTACTCTGCCAGCGGTACCGTTGGATTTGTGCGGATATCCGCGTTTTATGACAGCACGCCGAAGGCGTTTCAGGATGCGCTTGCATGGCTTGGCGCGCAAGGGGTAGGCAAGCTGATCATCGACGTAAGAAACAACAGCAGTACAAACTACGATGCCGCCGCGCAGGTTATCGACGCTTTGGTACCGATGGCTACGGAAGGGACCCGCGCCATAGCGACCGCGAAAGACGTTGAGGATAAAACGGTAAAAGCATATTCGTCCGATACCAACAGCATCGGTATTCCGGTGGCCGTTCTGGTCAACGATCGTACACAAGGGGCTTCCGAGCTGCTGAGCGCCGATCTGCGTGATTTCCTGAAAGCGACGGTGGTTGGGGAACGTACCGCAGGCAATGCGGGGTATCAGCAGGTTTTTATGCTGGAAGACGGTTCAGCGCTGATTCTTACCGTTGCAAAAATATATCCCTATATCACCGATTGCTACGATGGTACAGGGATCACGCCCGATATTGAACTTTTACTGCCCGATTTTCAAAAGGATGCGCTCGAGAACTTATCCTTGCAAGAGGATGCGCAATATAATGCGGCAGTTGCCGCGCTGTCTGATTAATCCGGTGTTTCAAATACGATATACGGCAGCAGATTTTCCAAAGTTGACTTTCCGATTCCGCGGATATTCAGAAGATCTTCAGGCTCTGTAAATAAACCGTATTCGTTTCTGTAATCAATGATATCTTTGGCTCTGCTTTCGCCGATTCCCGGCAGCAGAGTCAATTCTTTTATGCCCGCAGTGTTTATGTTCACTTGCAGATCGCTGTCTGTTTCGCCCGCAGTCGGCATACTGCGAACGACGCTGTCTTCATAAAATTCCAGCTGGCGAACAGATGCGTGCTGAATATAAAGAACGGCGATCAAAGAGAAAAACAGAGCAACTACGATCAGGCTCGAAATAAAGAAAGGAACTTTATATCTGCTGTCCGACGTGTCTTTTTGCGGTTCTGTATTGCTTTGTTCCGCCGGCTCAGTTTTCTTGTCTGATATATCAGAAGGATTATTTTTTGTCATGCTTTCACTTCCTGTGCAGCAATTTGACCGTGATCAGCGGTAATGAGATTGCGCCGAGAACTCCCAATACTTTCAAAGTGGTTTCCAGTTTAACACTGGTGCGATCCCGCATCGTTTTCAGCGATCCCGATATAGACCGGCATTCGTCTCCGAACAGATCCCGGTAATACAGCATCCGGGTGCGCATTGTGAAGGGGGCGTCTTCTTCAAATTCCAGAATGCGAACCCCCTGCATGAGGCCGTCGCCGTAGGCATTGAAAGAAGAAAGCTTGCACTGTCCCATCAGAATACCGTCGTGCATGCCGATAAAGTCGTTCATATGATCGTGACCGAAAAATACGGCAAAAATGCTTTCGGTTTCTTTGATCGCCTGAAATTCACCGCTGTTATATGCGGCGGGGCATGGCGCTTCTCCCATATAGCCCTTAGTTGATTTCTTTAACCGGAAAAACCGGCCATTTTGTTCGTTTTGGCCGTATACGCCGTCTGTGAGCATAGACAAACAGCTTGTTTCTTCCAGCAGCGAGAACTCTTCCTGCACGGGCATATGCTGAAAAAGAACCGACGGCACGGGACCGGATCGTTCGTTTGCATTAGCGCAGGTATCTTTGATCCATCGATTTTGCGCCGGTTTTACGTTATCGTAATAACCGTAGGCGGCTTTCTCTGCGCTGCTGCCAGAATAAACAAATAAAAGATGCAGCGCCGGTGTTTCTTCCTTTTCTTTATAAACGAGTAGGTTATAATCTCCCGCAGCAGTATGATCGGCAGTGAGCATGCAGCCGGGCAACGTTTTGTAGATTTCGTACTGCTCCGATAATTCGGTCACTCCAACCTGCAGATCGTGATTTCCGAGAATAAAGGCAAACGGCGTTTTTGTATCCGCGTATGGTTTTGTAATACGAAGAAGCGTTTTTCTGAGCTCTTCCGCGTTGTTTCCCGTGGCGTTGTCGCCCATTAGAACCACAAGGTCCGGCTTTTCCCGTTCCACCGCTGCATACTGGAAAGCAAGATAGTCTTTGATCACGTCACGCTCATGTTTTGTGCTGTCGTTCGGTTCGCAGTGCGGATCCCCCACCAGCATGATTTTGAATGTATTGCTGTGAAAGCGAAGTTTTGATTCCATAAATTACCTGAAAACAATGAATAATTATATGCTTGACGCAAATACTATGAATGAAAAAGGGAGTGATATAAATGTTGGACAGAATTGCTCTGATACTTGTGATCATCGGAGCGCTGAACTGGGGTTCCATCGGTTTATTCCAGTTCGATATCGTCGGCAGAATCTTCGGCGGACAGGCCGCGATCATCAGCAGGATCATTTTTACCATCGTAGCTTTGGCCGGTATCTGGTGTATCTCTCTGCTGTTCCGTCATAACGAAGTCCTCGTTGAGGAAGGCGACAAATAAAAGGCGAAAATATCGCAAAAAACCGGAGACTGAAAAATCTCCGGTTCATTTTTTCAGTTGGACGCAACCGCAGCCTTCAGGGCTTCGGTTTTATCGGTTTTCTCCCAGGTAAGGTCAATATCGGTGCGTCCTACGTGGCCGTAGGCGGCGATCTGATGATAGATCGGGCGTCTGAGATCAAGTTTATCAATGATGGCGGCGGGGCGAAGATCAAATACCTTTTTTACTGCGTCGGCGATCTTTTCGTCATTCACCGTACCGGTGCCGAATGTTTCTACCAGAACCGATACCGGGCGGGCAACGCCGATGGCGTAGGCGAGCTCCACCTGGCATTTTTTCGCAAGACCTGCGGCAACAATGTTTTTCGCAGCGTATCTTGCAGCGTATGCGGCGGAACGGTCTACCTTCGTGGGGTCTTTGCCCGAGAATGCGCCGCCGCCGTGGGCAGCATAGCCGCCGTAGGTGTCTACAATGATCTTTCTGCCGGTCAGGCCGCTGTCGCCGGCCGGGCCGCCGATCACGAATCTGCCGGTGGGGTTCACAAAGTATTTCGTATTTTCATCCAAAAGCTCCGCGGGAATGATGGGCTTAACAACGTGCGCAAGCATATCCTTCTTGATCGTATCAAGCGATACGTCCGCCGCGTGCTGCGTGGAAATAACAACGGTATCCACACGGATCGGTTTATCGTTTTCATATTCCACGGTGACCTGCGTTTTGCCGTCGGGGCGCAAATAGGGGAGCGTGCCGTCTTTTCTTACGGCGGAAAGCCGAAGCGCAAGCTTGTGGGCGAGCGAAATAGGCAGAGGCATCAATTCGGGGGTCTCATCACAGGCAAAGCCGAACATCATGCCCTGATCGCCGGCGCCGTGAAGGTTGTATTCGTCTTCTTCGCCGTTTTTCCGTTCCAAAGATTTGCTTACGCCCATATCGATATCGGGCGACTGCTTGTCTATTGTGCAAAGAACGGCGCAGGTGTTGCCGTCAAAGCCTGCGGCAGCGCTGTCAAAGCCGATATCGCAGATGGTTTTGCGTACGACCGCGGGAATATCAACGTTCGCTTTGGTAGAGATCTCGCCCATCACAAGCGCCATGCCAGTGGTGCAGATGGTTTCGCATGCCACGCGGGAAAGCGGATCCTGCGCCAGCATAGCGTCGAGGATCGCATCGGAGATTTGGTCGCATACCTTATCGGGATGCCCTTCCGTTACGGATTCGGATGTAAAAAAGTGTTTTGCCATTATCTTTTCCTCCACTGAAAAAGCCCGCAGTGGCTGCGGGCAGAAAAATAACCTTATCTGTCGGCTTCGCCGTCGGATTTAGCACCTTGAATTCAGGTTGCCGGGTTTCACAGGGCCGATCCCTCCACCGCTCTTTATAAGGAATTAAATTGTTGTATATATTATATGAAATACGATAATGCTTGTCAATAGTTATTTTAAGAATATTCTTACGTTCGTTTGCGATTGATCTGATTGTTCAGCTTTACAAACAGGTTGGAAAGCGGTGTATAAGGCAGCATGTTGACTATGGCACATATCAATCATTTTACAAAAGTAAACGGCAGATTGAAAATCAGCAGCGATTTCAAAAGCGTATCGGACGCAGGTACAATGGCTTTATACATACTGATGATCACGTTCATATCCCCGCCCGCCCAAAGCTGCGCATAGATGGGATATATCAGGAAATAGTTGATCGGTATACATACCGCCGCCATGGCGAAAGCGGCAGAAACGCAGGCGATAAGGGCTGTGACCTTTGTTTTTTTGTGTTTGTAAATCAGGCCTGCAACAACGGAGAAAACAGCGCCGAGCAGGAAATTTGAAAGCTCGCCGACGCCGAAAGAGTTTGTTGCAAGCATGTGGATCAGATTTTTCAAAAGGCAGATCACCACGCCGCCCACGGGGCCGATGATGAACGCGCCAATCAGCTCGGGAATATCGGAGAAGTCTAGTTTTAAAAATGACGGCACGATGGGAATGGAAACTTCAATGTACTGCAAGGCTACGGCCACGGCGGACAACATTGCGGTGATCACGAGCTTTGTGGTGTTGCTTTTTGAGTTTGTTTGTGTTGCTTTCATGGAAAAGACCTCCTGATAAAATTGGAAATCTTCATAGAAAACGCCCTGCCGGATTCAGCAGGGCGTTCGGATATCGGTAAAATATAAATCGATACCTTCTCCCATCCGGACTGTGACCGTCGGTTTCGGAATTTCACCGAATCAACCCTTGCGGGCTTGCGGACTGTACCGCCGGTGGGGAATTTCACCCCGCCCCGAAGATTTCTGTTTTAATTATAGCATTTGGTGTTGATTTGTCAAGAAAAAAAATTTATAATAAAAAAAACAAAAACGGTACGGGGGATAATCGCGTGGCAGGCAAAAAGAATACAAAGCTGAAGCTATTGTACTTGAAAGAGATCCTTGAAAAGTATTCGGATGAACAGCACGTGCTGAATTCAAACGATATTGCCGACCGGCTTGAAAATGAGTACGGCCTTGTGTGCGAGCGGAAATCCATTTACAAAGATATCGAAGTATTGATCGATTACGGTATGGATATCATCAAAACAAGAACGCCGAAAAACGGGTATTTCCTGGCAAGCGGTTTGTTTGAGCTTGCCGAGATCCGTTTGCTTACCGATGCGGTGCAGGCCGCGGATTTTATTACGAAAAACAAAACGAAAAAGCTGATCGAAAAAATCGAAGGCTTTGTAAGCATTCATCAGGCTGCGGTGCTGAAAAAACAGGTGTATATCGATAATCGCGCAAAGAGCACGAACGAATCCGTTTTTTACGTGATCGACCGGCTCGATACCGCGATCAAGTCCGGCAAAAAAGTAAAGTTCCTGTACTCCCGTAGGAAAATGGACGATAAGTACGCCGCACGCAAAGAAACGCGCACGTTCACGCTGAGTCCTTACGCCCTGATCTGGAGCAGCGACCATTATTACCTTGTGGCAAATAACGAAAAATACGATAACCTGATGAACGTACGTGTTGATAGGATCTCACAAGTGGAGATCTTGGAAGATCCTGTGCGGCGGATGGAGGAGGTAAGTCCTTATACCACGTATTTCGACGCGGCCGATTACGCGGCCAAAACCTTCAATATGTTCAGCGGCGATCTACAAATGATCGAACTGAAATGCAGCAGCTCTATTTTAGAGCAGATATTTGACCGTTTCGGCGAGCGGATCAATACGCGCCGCGCCGACGATACGCATTTTTTGCTGCGCACGGAAGCCTCGATCAGCAGCGGGCTTGTTTCATGGATCATGCAGTTCGGCACCGATATCGAGGTGATCCAGCCGACGGAGCTTAAAGATATGGTTGCCGAAAAAGCAGAAAAAATCCTCGGGATCTATCAGAAAGGAGCGAAAAATGAATAAGCTTACAGTAAGAGGGAACGGATTCCTCATGAACGGCGAGCCTTTTACCGTTGCTGCGGGCGCCATGCACTATTTTCGTGTGCCGCGCGCTTACTGGCGGGATCGGCTGCTGAAGCTCAAAGCCTGTGGGTTCAATACCGTAGAAACCTATACCGCATGGAATCTGCATGAGCCGAAGGAAGGCACGTTTGATTTCTCTGATAATCTGGATCTCGGCGCGTATCTGGATCTGATCGCGGAGCTTGGCATGTGCGCGATCGTACGCCCCGGCCCCTATATTTGCTCCGAATGGGAATTCGGCGGCTTTCCCTGGTGGCTTCTCAAATATGACAATATGCACCTGCGCTGCGCTGACGATCTGTATTTACAAAAGGTTGACGCGTATTTCAGTCGGTTGATCCCGATCATCGCGCAGCGGCAGGCGGATTGTGGCGGCCCGGTGATCATGGTGCAGGTGGAGAATGAATACGGCAGCTACGGCAACGACAGTATTTATATACGTCGGCTCGCCGATATGCTTTCCTCCTACGGCATAACCTGCCTGTTGTTCACCTCCGACGGCCCGAACGATACCATGCTTTCCGGCGGTACTGTGCCTGAGATCCTTGCAGCCTGCAATTTCGGCTCCAAGGCGGCGGCAAATTTCAAAACGTTCCGAAAATTCCGCAAGGAAGGCCCGTTATTCTGCGCTGAATACTGGAACGGCTGGTTTGACCATTGGGGTGAAAAGCACCATACGCGCGATGCCGAGGATGCCGCAAAGGGACTGGCGGAAATACTGGATCAGGGCGCGAGCGTCTCCGTATACATGGCCCACGGAGGCACGAACTTCGGCTGGATGAACGGCGCCAACGATTACGAGGAATACCAGCCCACGGTCAACAGTTATGATGACGACGCGCCGATCAACGAATACGGCAAACCGACCGAAAAGTATTATAAAATGCAGGCTGTATTACGGGAGCGGGGTTTTATAGCGGATACCGCTCTGCCCGCTTCTGTTTCGCCCGTTTCTTACGGCGTTATTCCTCTTACGGAAACGGCGGATCTTTTGGATAATCTTTCCGTATTATCGGAAGATCGTATCTTCGTAACCCCGCAGCCCATGGAAAAGCTGGATCAGGGCTACGGTTATATCTGCTATAAGACGATCATAAAAGGGCCGAAGGATAAGGACGTCCTGAACTTTACCCCTCATGACCGCGCCTGGGTATTTTTGAACGGAAAGTATATCGGCTGCGTATACAGAAACGATAAGAAATCCAAGATCTCGTTCGACGTACCGCGAGAGGGCGCCGAGTTTACGATCCTTGTGGAGAATATGGGCAGAACCAATTACGGCCCTTCGCTTGCCGATAGAAAAGGGATCGTCGGCGGCGTAAGGCTCGGTCAGCAGTATCTTTATCATTGGCACCACTATACGCTGCCGCTGGATAACGTTTCTAACGTTCCTTTCGTGAAAGAGAACAAGCCGAAATATACCAAACGGCCGCAGCTGCTGAAGGGCTCGCTGATCATTGACGGCGAACCGCGCGATACCTTTGTGAAAATGAACGGCTTCAAAAAAGGAGTTATCTTCATTAACGGGAAAATGCTCTCCCGCTATTGGGAGGAAGGGCCGCAGAAAACCGCGTATTTGCCCGCTTGCTTCCTGAACGAGGGCGAAAACAGCGTGATCGTGCTGGAAACCGAGGGCTATAAGGCTGCCGAGGCGGAGTTTACCGAAACGCCCGATATCGGTTAAGGTATAGACGGAATTTCCTTTTACGGCATACTATAAAAAAGAACACACATCCTCTGCTGCGAGAATGTGTGTTTTCTTTTTTGATAGATTTATTCAAGAATGTTGGAGGTGATATAATCGATGCCCCACTGCGCGAGGGACTCGGCAAATTCTTTATCGTCGCAGGTCCAGCAATTCACCCTGACGCCGTGAGCGTGGAAGGCTTCAATGCGTTCTTTGGTGAGCTCGGTGTATTCGATATCGATATCCAGTCCATGAGTGCCGAGGATCTGCGGGAGGTCGTCCTGATATTTGCTGGTGAGGAACTGGGCGGTCTGATTGGGGTAGAGCTCTCTCAGGCGGACCATGTTGGCGAACGCGAAGGAGATGAATATCACTTTGTCGAGGTAGTCCAAAGATTTGATCTCGTCGCAGATGGCGTTGATCTCGTCCTTTGTGAATTCATTTTTGAGCTCAAGCACGGCGATCTTGTCGTAGCGCTTGCAGGTGGCAATGTATTCCTTCAGCGTAGGGATCAGCGTATCGGCGCGGGTGGCGTCGCCGTATTTATCGTTCAGATGAAAGCTGCGCAGGGTATCGAAGGGCGTTTCCTCAACGATCACGTCCACGTCGCAAAGACGGCCGGTGTTGTCGTCGTGGTGCACTACGAATTTGCCGTCGGACGTTTTGTGCACGTCGGTTTCAATGCCGTAATAGCTGCGGTTGCCGGCGGCTATAAAAGAGGCGTTCGTGTTTTCAAGCTCGATGCCGCTTACGCCGCGGTGCGCGACCATTTTTGTGTTAAGCGAGTTGATTTTTATCGTATCCATAATGAACTCCTGTGTTTTTTTCTTTAGTATATTCCTGTTTTGAGGGGAATTCAAGAACTATTTGTTGAATTGCCTTATTCGTTGTGCTAATATAGGAAAAAAGGAGGCGTTTTTATGGTTCCCGCAATGATAGTGATTTGTGTGTTGTTACTGCTTTCGGTCGCGCTTATGCTGATCGTACACGTAAAAACAAAACCGCGTGATCTGCATGCGCCGGATGCGATCCCGGTGGGCGCAATGATCACGTCGCCGGAGTATGACTACGGAAAAAATCGAGACCGGAAGCTGATGCGTTCTCCCATCGTGCGCCTGATGCAGCTTTTGTGGATCGGCACGGCGAAGAAGGACGCGGCGAACCACGCGACGCAAACCGCGCCAGCCGGGATCAAAGAGATCAATAATATTCCGTATATCAACGACGGTTCCGTATATCATCTGCTTGACGTGTATTATCCGGAAGCGACGACAGGCAAAAATCCCGTGATCATTGATATCCACGGCGGCGGCTGGGAATACGGCGATAAGGAGCTCAATAAGCTGTATTGTCTTGCGCTGGCCTCCAGAGGGTACACCGTATTCAATATCAGCTATCCTCTGGTTCCCGATACCACGGTGGATGGGCAGCTTCAAAACGTGATGGCCGCGCTGCATTGGATCGGCGAGCATATATCGGAATATCCCTGCGATACCAACCGCATCATTCTTACGGGCGATTCCGCCGGCGGGCAGCTTGCGGCCTATGCCGCCGTGCTCACAAAAAGCGAAACGCTTCGCAAGGCGTTCGGTGCGCTTGGTACCTCTTTGAACTATGCGGGCCTTTTGCTCACGTCCCCGGTGGCGTCCATGAACGACGGCGGTTATATGGCCCTATATACGAAGCGCCTTTGGGGCGGCGACCGTAAAAAGAAGGATTGCTACCGTTACGCGAATTTCAAAGATATCGTGGATCTTGCGCCTTTGCCGAAAACGTACCTGATCACAAGCGCGGGGGATATACTTGCTCACGCGCAGACGAACGACGTTTACAATATGCTGAAAGCGCGCGGTGTAGAATGCAGGCTTGCGGATTTCGGCGGGGAAGAGGGCAAAAAACTGGAGCACGTTTTTACCGTGATCAATCCTTACAATGAGATCGGCATAAAGACGATAGACGAAGCCCTTGCCTGGCTCAATGTGTAATAATTTCACATTCTGAAAAATTTTTTGAAAAAACACTTGATTTTTTCGGATCAGTCGGATATAATAGCAAAGGTTTTTGGAGAGTTGTCCGAGCTGGTCGAAGGAGCACGACTGGAAATCGTGTAACCGTCAAAAGCGGTTCGTGGGTTCGAATCCCATGCTCTCCGCCAAAAAA
>CAMVBR010000001.1 GCA_947165755.1 uncultured Clostridia bacterium | reverse complement strand
CAGTTCAGATACTGGAACGCATAGTAAGGAACGGTGATGGGATGGCCATCCACAGCGGAGATATCGAAGGTCTCGTTTTCGGGTACGAAGTAATCCCAATCCATATCGGCGACCTTGAGAGCCTCAGGATCGCGCAGGGCGTGGATCACCTGACCGATGGCGCCTTCCATTTCGGAGCCGGAGAACAGCAGCCGGTCGAGGGTATCGGCGTTGTTGTAGGCTACGGCGTTGCCGTGGCTGTCCACGGAATCGATGAAGGTGCCGGAATCGGTCGCCCATTCGAGCAGCAGGGCCAGCAGGATGGTGACCATATCGGATTCGTCTTCCTTGTCGGAATAGACCATGCGGAAGCTCTGGTAGCCGTTGACGGAGGTGAAGGGCTCGAGCTTGCCGACGTACATGGTGGTAACGTAGTTCAGCAAGGACTCGTTCATGTACAGACCGGGCAGCAGGTTGCCGTGCTCATCATAGCTCTTGGTGAGCGTGTAGATCATGCCGAACACACCTTCGAAGGTGAGGTTGGTCAGATCCAGGCCGGAATCCATGATATTATGGAGATCCACGGGCAGATCCACAACGGTGGAGATGGCGTTCAGCACTTCGTTGATCGCGCCGAATACGTTATCAAGGGAGGCCTTGATGCCGTCCGCGTTGATGAAATAGATGATGTTCGGGAAGTTCTTGAGAAGCCATGCTACGGGGCCGCCGGAACGGGTACCGGTTTCATTCATCGGGCCGTAGATGATATCGTTGAACAGGGTATGGATGATCTCGACGAGGTCTTCCACAAACAGACTGCCGTTATAGGTATTATCGGTATTCTTATACTTGGACGGGGCGTAATCCGTCAGATCCAGACCCAGCGCCTCAAGGATCGGCACCAGAGCGGTGGCGTAGGCGTTGGTGGCGTTGATCACAACGCTGTCGTGCGGCGCGGTTTCGTCGATCGTATGATCCGAATCCGACACAACAGAGCGAAGCAGGTTGTAGTCCTCGCCGAGGAAGATCAGAGCGAACAGCGTGCCGGCGGGCTCAAGCAGAGCGCTGACGGCGTCAAGGAAGGTTGCTTCATCGTGGATATAGCCGGGCTGGCCTTCCGTGAACCAGGCGTGGCCGCGGTTGGCCTGCCATACCTTATCCTTGGTGGTATCCTGCGTGCCGTCTTCGTTCCACGGGTAATCCTTTACGATGTAGCCCGCTTCTCTCCACGCGAACATATCCACCTCGGCGCCCTCGGCGGCGTTATCGGTGAGCAGGCGGTTGATGACGCCCAGGATATCGTCGGGCAGGTAGGTGTAGACGTTGGCAAGCAGATCCAGCAGCGTGATCATAAGGTCGGGCGTGAAGACCTTCTGCGCGAGGAGCGCGTCCACAAGGTCGCTGAAGGTTTCGATATCGCCCTCAAGATCGAGCGCGCTGCCGAGATCGGCAAGGGACACCACGTAATCGAGCACATTCTGCAGAACGGCGGTGGTGGCGTCGGCCGTGGCCTCGGTCCAGCTGGTGAGATACTGAAGGTTGGTCATGTAGGCCAGATGGAAGCTGTGGAAATCGAAATCACGTTCGGAAACGGCCTTCAGCTCGGCCCATCTCGAGAAGGTATTGTTGGCGCCGGTGCCGAGGATCTCATTCTTGTTGAAGATATCGGTCCAGAGCGCGGTGTTGCCGTCGGAGCCCTTCACAAGGCGGCCTTCGAAGATGTAGTCCCAGTTCGGACGGTCGAGACTGCTGCCGTAGGGCTTATCCTCAAGGATCATCACAAGGGCCTGAATGAGGCCGTCCACGCCCTGACCGGTGAGCAGGTTCTGGGAGCCGGGCAGGCGCTGGGAGAGGGTGCCCACCAGCTTGTCGAGCGCGGCGGCGTTGCCCTCGTACTTGAGAATATCGATCAAAGCCGAAAGCGTAACGGTAATGGTATCGCGGCCTTCGAAATTGATGGTGTAGGTCTGATAGGTATTGGAGGTGGCGGGCACCTTGTAGCTCGTGTAGGCGTAAGGCTCCGTCTGGCTGGCGCTGTAGCTCAGCGGCTTGGTACCGACGTAGGCCACCATGCCCTCAAGCGCGTAGGTGAGCGGGTTCAGGTTCAGGCCCGTGAGGCCGGCGACCAGGGAGAAGACCTTGGACAGCGTCATATTCTTTACGCTGAACTCAAAGATGCTGGCAACCTTATCGGCGTCGCGCGTAGCGGCGGCGGCGCTGTGCTTCGGCGCTTCAATGCCGATGAGCTTCAGCAGCTCTTCGGTGATCTCGTTCGCCTTATATTTTGCGGGCGTGGAGCTGTTCTTGCCCTCGTAATCGTAATCATATTTCATGATACGGCACAGCAGCGTGCGCACGAGGTTATCGAGATCGAGGTTCACGATCGGGCGGAGGGTATCGAGCAGCTGCCATACGAACATCACGAGGTTATAGAGAACCGTGGTGAGACCGTCGCTCTGCAGGAAGTAGAACAGGTGCGGAAGGACGTCGATCAGCTTCTGGAAGGCGCCCTTGCCGGAAACCACGTTGCCGTCGTCATCGTAAACGCGGTCGTCCTCGAGCAGGTTATCCATGGCCTCGAACAGCTCGTTCACAAGGTAATCGAAGGCGGCGCGGGAACCGCTGTTGCGCGCAAGGGTGTCGTATTCCATCTGGGTCTTCAGGCCGTATACGCCCAGCGCCTCAAGCGCGGGAACGATGGCGTTATTATACGCCGGGTAGCCCTGAATGGTGAGCGCGGAGGAGGTATCGTTGCCGGTCTGGAACAGACGAAGCGGCGTACCGCTGAGAATGAAGGAGAACACGTTGGAAAGCGGCCCGATCAGCTCGCTGAACACCGCGGTGAAGATGGCGCGGGCGTTTTCGCTGGAGGCGGTTGCGAGCTCGCTGCCGTCGGTGAGCTTATACCAGGAGCCTACGTTGTAGGTAACGCCGTTATCTTTATAAGCCGTGTAGTTCGGAGCCGTGCCGACGCGCTCAAGATGCTTGGCGGGATCGTGCTTCAGATGGCTGATGATCTGGCTGGTGAGCTTGACCTCCCAGGTGTAGAGCAGATCGCCGTTTTCGGACGTGCCGGCGGCGGTCCAGCGCAGGTTCTGGAACAGATTCTCGTAAACCTGATATTTATCGTTGGTGGCGTTCTTGTTGTAAGGAACGATGGCGGAGCGCGTCATATTGGTGCCGTTGATCTGCCACTGGATGGATTCACCGGGAGCCACGGCGTAGGCGCGCACGATCTTCCAGGAGTAGGCGGCGGTGGAGCTGGCCGCGTTGGTATTGGTGAGGGTCACGGTTTCCACGTCGGGATCCTTGGGCTCGGCCTCGTAAACGTAAACCTGATTGTTCTGCACGTTGTAGGCGATGAACTGGTTGGCGTTTTCGAGCTCCACGCTGTGGATATCCTCATACAGGTAGCCGAACACGTTGTACCACGCGTACAGGTTCATATCGGGGTCGCTCGCGTTCTGGGTCTTGACCTGCTGACGAAGGAGCTTCACGATGGCGGGGCTGCCCGCGAGAGCGTCGCCCAGCTTGGTGACGAGCTCGATCACGTTCATGATGCCCTCGTTATTGAACATGGAGTTGATGGTACGGTCGAGCCAGACGTTGACGTCGCCGCCAAACTGCTCGAGGGTTTCGGGCGTGATCATGTTCACCACGGCGTTGACGATGTTATCCACGTTTTCGTAGATATACTCTGCCTTTTCCTCAGTCCATTTATTGTAGTACTGGACGTAGGCGAACGGATTATCGGTCCAATTATAATTATCATTGTTGATCTGATACCAATTGAACTTCTTCTCGGCATATCTGGGCTCGAACAGGAGCTCGATGAGCGCGGCGAACGCCAGATCGGCGCTTTCAATGCCTTCCACAAGTGTGTAAACGACCTGCGGGATGCTGTCGCCCAGGTTGCTGCCGGCGATATTGGCAATGAAGCCGAGGATATCGGCGATGCCGCCCTTGGTCTGCGCGGCGCGGAACACCCAGTTGAACAGGGCGTAGAACACCATTTCCACGTTGGCGGTGTAGTAGGTGCGGCGGCCGTTCTTGGAGGCAAGCTGCTCTCTGTTGTCGGAAAGGCCGGTGACGTACTGCGCCTGGCTCTGATAGGTGCTGCTTCTGGTGGTGTACATGGTGGCAAGCTTACCGGTGCCGATGCCGGGCAGGTTGGTACGCTTTTCCATAATGGGATTGCCGTCGTCGTCGGTGCCTACCTGCACCTCGTAAACGGCCTCTTCCTTGATCATGCCGAGCACGCCGGCCAGTACGGTATTGAGGTCCTTCAGGCTGAAGCCGAGCATCTCCTCGAGATTCAGCATATCGCCAAGGTTGATGCTCTGATTGATCTTGATCGCGCCGGCGATGGCCTTCGAGAACGCAGAACCGATGGCGGCGATGATGGAGGAGCCGAAGCCGCCGCTCGCGCCCTGCGCAAGATCGGCGTCCTCACCCTGAACGTTGAAGCACACGCTGCGGTTCAGCAGGTTCTGCACGCTGCCGTTCATCAGGTGATAACACAGGTTGGGAAGGAGCTTCAGGATGGAGCCGACAGGCGCCTGAGACACCTTCAGGATCAGCTGCCAGACGGGATCGAGCAGCGCGGTAACGAGGCCCGTACGGTCGTTTGTGTCGTTGCCGGAGGTGAAGGTGCTCACGCTCTTGAAGGTATAGCTCATCAGATCGCCGTTGATGCCCAGCGCTTCCATCACGGGGATCCACAGCGTGGTATAGAGATCAAGGTGGTTGACGCGGATGGTGGCCTTCAGGTTATACGCCACGATATCGGCGGAAACGCCGCCGAGCACGGGCAGATCGTAACCGATCGGGTTCGCCCAGGCGACCGCCGCGCCGTCCGCGCGGCCGCCGAAGTCCACGTTGCCGAACAGGGTGCGCATCAGCGGCATGGCCGCGCCGAACACAACGCCCAGCACCTGGCAGAACTTATTGAAGCGGTTCTGCGCGGTGGCGGTGAGGGTGGCGCCGGTGGTATCGTCGATGCCCCAGTTGAACTTGATATTGGGATGTTTCTCAAGATAGGTCTTGAAGCTGACGCTGTATTCGTATTTGTTCGACTCGCTGTTGAACGTGCCGTTCTGGTTGCCGTTATCGTCGTAGCGGTATTTGGTCCAGCCCTTGTTGGCGCCCTTGATATCGTTACCGATGACGGAATAGCCGTTATCCACCAGATACTGACCGAAGGTGGAGGGGTAGATCTTGGCGCCCAGCTGATAGGTGAGAGCCTCGAAGGAGATGGAGCTTTTGCCCGTAGGATCGGACTGGCCGTTCACGTACAGGTGCAGCTTACCGTAGAGGTTATCGATGCCGAAGGTAGCGGCATCCAGCGGATCCAGCTTTTTCACTTCGCCCACGATGGTGTTCTCGAACAGGTCGGTGAGCATCGGGAACAGCGCGCCCACGATGGTGTTGACCATGTCGTCGGTGAAGAGCTTCGTGGAGAAGATATACTGCAGGTATTCACCCAGTGTGTTGATACCGAGGCCCAGCTCGTCGGCGCCGAGCAGCGAGGTGAACTGGCTGTTGGCAAGGAACTTATCGAGCTTGGCAACGGCGTCGGATACCTTGGCGTAGTTGCCCGCGGTGGGCGCGCCGTTCTGGGAGAACCAGGCGGTAAAGTAATCCACGCCGGCGGTGGTGCGGACCAGGTCGGCTTCTTTGCCGCGGCGCTCGATGTTGGTGTGCGTGTAAGCCGAGCCGGTGGCGTCCCATGCGGAACCCGCGGTATACGCGGCAACACGGCTCTTTACCGTGGCGTAGGCGGTGTTGCAGGCCGCAAGGGCGCCGGCGCCGGCCACGGTGTTGTTGCGGTACCACTTGCTGATGTTGGCAGAGGTGCGCGCGCCGTACTTATTGGAGCCGGTGATCTTGGTGGCGGCATAGCTCGCGGCAATGAATGCCTCGATCTTCTGCGAGGTTCCGCCTTCGGGATAGGTACCGGCAGCGTCGGTGATGCGGTTGATGTTCTGGCGAAGCTGATAGTAGTTCTTCGCGTTTACGTTATTGGTACCGGAGGCGACATTGCCGGTACCGTCGTTATTATAAATGGTAAGGATCTCGATATAAGCGGACTGCGCGCGATCGTACAGCTCGTTATACAGCTCGTTCAGGAACGCCTGCACGGCAACGCCGCGGGCTTCGGAGGCAAACCAGTTGTAGGAATTCTTGAGGGAAGTGAACTTCGCCTCAACGTCTTTGATATCGTAATACAGCTGGGAGAGGGTCTTGCCGCCCTTGATGTAGCCGGCCATCAGATCGGCCAGAGGCTGGTAAGCCTGCAGGAACGCCTCGTTCACGCGGCCGCGGGTAAGCTGCTCGTTATAGAGCGCCGTCTTCATTTCGCGGATCGCGGCCTCGGTGGCTTCGTCGAAATAGTTGCGTACGTTCACACCGTAGGTGCTTGCGCTGTCGATCATGGAAACCGCGTTGTTGAAGAAGATGTACAGCGCGGCCAGATCGGTATCGTTGATCGGGCACTCGGCGCGCTCATAGTACGTGCCGAGATCGGCGGCCGTGGGAGAGGTCACCTTGGTGTATTTGCCGGAGGCTTCGTCGTAGGTATAATAGGTCTTGGACGAATCCACGGCGGTATCGGCGGTCTTGGAATAGGAGGACTCATAGTTGCCCTCGATATATTCGGCGTTGCCGACGCCCTTCAGGCCGTAGTAGCTGCCGGCGCGCTCATAGTATTCGTAGAGCTCGCCTCTCACAGGCTCGGCGACCTCGATGAACTTGGGCTCGTAGTAAGAGGCAAGATCCTCTTCCTTGGCCTCTTCCACCTCGGTGTAAGCGCCGCCCACCTGCTTCCAGTAGGTTTTGCCGTTCACAAGAACCTTATCGGCAGTCAGCTGATAGCTGCGGTTGACGTAGGTCTCGTAGTAGGAGGCGATATCCGCGTCCTTCGGCGATTCCACGGCGGTATACTTGCCGTCGGCCAGCGTGTAGTAGGTTTTGCCGGAAAGGACCTTGCTGTTCTTTGTGAGACGGTAGTTGACGTCTCTGGTAGCATAGGTTCTTACATATTTATCAGAAGGATCGGTTACAACTTTATAGGCCGTGCCCTTGACGTAATACGTCTTCACGGCGTTCACCGCGGTATCGGCGGTAGGCACGAAGGAGACCATCGTCGCTACGAACTCATAGTAATTGCCGAGCTGAGCGGCGTCGGGGGTTTCCACTGCCGTGTAGACGCCGTCGGCAAGCGTATAATAGGTCTTGCCTTCCTTGACTGCGGTATCGGCAGTCTTCTTGTAAACGTCGGTCGCCTTTTCCTCATAATAGGAAGCAACGTTTGCGTTTACGGGAGATTCCACCTTGGCGTACTGCGTGTAGTAACGGGTGCCTTCCGCAAGCGCGGTCGCGTCGGCGGCCACGTCGGTATAGGTATAGGTCGCGTCCTGCACGTAGTAGGTCTTATCCTTATTCACCTGCGAATCGGAGGTCTTCACATAGTCGGAGCCCTCTTCGTAGTTCGCGGCGCCCACGGCGTTCTGCAGAAGATTGAAGAACTTGGAGGTGGCGTTGGAGAAGGAATAGGTGGTGGAAGCGCCGTTGTTAAGAAGCACGTTGGACGCCTGCTTGATCTCCTGAAGATAATAGTTATACATCAGGCTGCTCAGATAACGGATGAGGTTATCGAAGCTGGCGTAATAGGTGCTCTCGTCGGCGGCGTTGTACGCCTTGGCGGGATCGAACCCGGGATACAGGCCCTTGAGGATGTTGATCACGCTGCTGTCGTTGGTCATCGCATTTTTGAACGTGGTGGCCTGCGTGATCACGGCCTCGATGCTCACGGGATCGGTGGCGGTATAATCGTCACGGTTCTTGGCGGTACCGCCGGGATAGGGCGTACCGTTTACAAGCCAGGCTACGTAGTCTTTATAGTCCACAACGGCAAGGGCGTTGTAGGCCGCGTCCACGAAGGCCTTATGAGAATCGAAGTTGGACTTGCCGATATACTCTTCGATATAGGCAAGCTCGCCGGTATACACGGCGTTGTATTTCGCCATGTAGTGCTCTTTCATCTCATTGATCTGGGACGTGGAGTAACTGTAAAGGCTTTCGGAATTCACCGCGTTGCCGCCATTGAACCAGATATCGTATCTCGGCTTGAATTCGTCGGAAGCGACGTAATCCATATAGGCCTTGATCTTCTCCAGCTGCGCCTTATCCGCGGCAACGGCGGGCGTGCCCTCGTCGGCCGTTACGCTGCTGTTCGCGTAGTAGGCGCCGGTTTCGCTGCTGTTGGTGGAGGCGCACTTCACCGCCGCGGCGTTGACCGTGATGCTGTAGGCCGTAACCACTTTATAGCCGGCTTCGGCAAGCGCGTCGATCGAATCGAAATCCGAAAGGATCGCGGCGCTCTCGAGGCGCGTGGCGGTCACGGTGATGGTCTGCGCCGTGAGGTTCGCGTTAAAATCGGCGTTGGAGCCGTTCCAGATGCTGGTCGGCGTGTACTGGCCGTAGATCCCGCTCACGTCCAGCAGCTTATCCAGGAAGTTCTCCTGATACTCGCCGAGGGCGCAGTTGTAATCGGCAGCCAGCGTCGACTTGATCGTAGCGCGAAGCTCGACGTTATGTTTGTCTTTGCCGATGAGCTCCAGCAGCTCGCCCAACGCGGCGACCACGTTATAAGCGTAGCCGTTCACGGTACCGTCGGTAACGGTGATCGTGCCGTTGGTGGCGTTGATGGACTCCCAGTCTTTGGTGCTCATATAACCGCCGTTGTACGCGGCGGTAAAGGCATCCGCAAGACCCTGCCACGCCTTTTGTTCGGCGGTGGCGGCAAAGGCTTTCGGCGCGAGACTCGGCAGAGCCACGTAAACGCAGCTCACCGCCATCAGGGCCGACAGGACAACGCTAATAACTTTCGTGGAAAGCTTAGCCTTTGTACCCATACAGTAACACTCCTTCTGTTTGCAAAAAATGCAGTGTTTATAGCAAACTGCCGAAACCCCCAAATTTTGGGGGCACTTCGGGTATACTATATCATCATTATTATATCGCAATCTTTTGCGCCGTGTCAACAATTGGCTGTTTAACATTCTGCACAAAAATTACAATTTCTCATAGGCAGTTTCAACAAAATTCATGAGGCAAAAATCAATTGTGTTTTAATTGTTGCAAAACGGTGAACGAAACCCGAAAAACAGCACAAAAAAGACATAATTTACAGAATTTATTCAAAAAAAACGCACGATTTCACACACAAACCATACATATTGTGGGTGGATTCCCGGCCGGACCGCTATATATTCAAAATGTGACGGGCAGCCGCACGCGCAGCCTTTTTTGAAGCGCCCGGCGCGCTTTCCGCCATCCGCCCCGCCGTGAGCGGCAACGACCCGCTTGACTTTTACAGCGACAACATTATAATAGTATATATATAAGGAAGGGGGAGATCGGAGTTGCCGAAGAACAGGAAAAAAACCGCGGCGCGGCAAACGCTCCGGCAGAAAGCCGCCGTAAAAATGACCGACGCGGCCGCCGCGCTGCGGGACGGAGCATCGGCTGCGGGCGCCGCGCTGCAAGCCGTCTTCGGCAGAACCGGCGACGCCCTTCGGCGGGCGATCGCCCTGCCCTGCAGCACGCTGGGCCTGACGGCGTTCCTGTTCGGGCTCACGATGCTCGTTTACTACGTGAACGGGGCGTTGTATCTGACGAGCTCCGTTTACCTGTTTTTCCCCTCCACGGTGACCTACCACCTGTTTGATTACAGCATGGGATTCGTTTCCCGGGCGTTTGCAGGCGAGATCATTTCGTGGTTTACGGACACGGTTTCGGTGAAGCTGGTGCTTACCGTCTCCCGCATCACGGTATTTACGGTTTTTCTGCTGCAGGCGGGCATTGCCGCCGCGGTATGCAAAAAAGCGTTTCTGAAGAAAAACTATATCCTGTGCGCGGCGGCGGTCGCCTTTGCCGCCAGCCCGATCACGGCGATCACGTTCGTATACAATCTGGGGCTGCTGGATCAGTATAATCTGGCGATTGCGCTGCTGTGCTTTTATATCGGCGATACGAAGGCCTCTCCCGTGCTCACCCCGCTGCTGTGCGCCGCGGGCATGCTGGTGCACCACGAGTTTGCCTACACGCTGCTGCCGGCGGTCCTGCTGATCCAGTTCTATTATATCTGCGCGGAGCCACGGCTGCGCAGGGCGCGCATCGCGGGCTTTACGGTGACGGTATGCGCGTGCGTCGGGCTCGCCGTCTGTTTTCTGGCGTTTGAAAAGGATCTGCTGACGATGACCGAACCGGAGCTGGACGCTTACCTCGCCGGGAAATTCGCCGAAAATGATATTTTCGGGGTGTATAAAGATTACTACACATTTTATTTCTTCGGAAAAGACGACGCGGGCGTTTACGCGGGCCTGTTCGGGAGGATCCGGCGGCTGATCGAGCTTACGTTTTCCAATATCGATCCCCGGGACGAAATCCGTTTGGCTGGGGTGATGCTGCCGTTTTACGCGTTTCTGGGCTATTGCTGGACGCACGCCCTGCGGCGCGCCGGAAAGGGAAAACGGCTCCCCTACCTCGGCTTTCTGCTGCTGCCGCTGCTGCGCGTGGGCACGTTTCTGATCTCGGACGACCTGATGCGCTTCGCGGACGAATCGTATCTGGCGAATTTTCTGGCGCTGGCGGCCGCCGTAAAAAAAGACGACCCGCTGCTGACGGACGCGGTGCAGACGGTACAAAACCGGCTTGACCGGCCGTGGAAACACGCCGCCGCCGCGCTGCTTGCCGCCGGGTATATGATCGCAGCCGTTCTGCTTTATACCGTATTTCTGCGCCGCGCGTAAACGGGCGGCCGAAGCAAAGGGCATTTCCGCCGCAAAAGGAGGCGACCGCATGCAAAAAAAGAAAAAACCGCCGTACGCCGCGCTTGCGGCGCTGCTGCTTTGCGCAGCCGTTCTGCTGCCGGCCGGCTGCGGGACCCATAAACATACGGGCACGCTTACGGCGTTGAAAACGGACGCGCCCGGCCCGATCCCCTGCTGCGGGGTTTTTCGGTGCGATACGTGCGGCGAGACCTACGAAGAAAGCGTAAGCTATAAAAACACGGGGCTGCCCGTGGTGCGGATCGAGGGTGGAACGGAAGGGATCTCGAAAACCGAAAAGGTGACGGCGACCCTGCATTACGACGGCGAGACCGCCTTTACCACCCTCGCTTCGCTGAAATGGCAGGGGGAATCCTCGCTGCTGTTTCCGAAAAAGAATTTCAGCGTGCAGTTTCTGACCGCAGGCGGGCGGAAAAACGAGATCCGGCTCAAGGACGCCTGGGGCAAACAGAGCAAATACTGCCTGAAGGCAAACTGGGACGATTACGCCGGGGCGAGAAACCTGGTTTCGGCAAGGCTTTGGGGCGAGCTCGTGCGCGACGAGGGCAAAAACGACCGGCTGACCCCGCTCGTGAACGGCGGGGCTGTGGACGGCCGCCCTGTGCTTTTGTATATGAACGGCAGATTTCAGGGGCTGTATACGCTGAACACGCCGAAAAACCGCTGGATCTTCGGCATGAAAAAGGAAGAGCAGCGCGCCGGGCTGCTGTTTGCGGAATACTGGCGGTACGCGGTTTCCATGTACGCGCAGATCGACCCGTCCGCCCCGCCGGAGGTATCGGGCTGGAGCGTGGAGTACTGCGCCACCGAGGACGCCCCCGAGGGGACAGGCTGGCTTTTCGACGGCATGAACCGGCTGATCGCCTTTGTGAACGACACCGGCGACGCGGATTTCAGAGCCCGCCTCGGGGACTATACCGACCCGGACCGCGTGATCGATTATATGCTGTTTGCCCTGTTCGTATGCGGCGCCGATAATATGGGCCGGAATATGCTATGGGCCACCTTCGACGGCAGGACCTACCTGCCCTCCGCCTACGATCTGGATAAAACGTGGCGGCTGCCCGCCGGGATCTCCGACGAAGACTCGGTGTGGAACAGCGGCGAGGTATGGCGGACGCACCGGCTGTTTTCCCGAATGGCGGACTGCTTCATGCCCGAGATCCGCGCCCGCTGGGCCGCCCTGCGGGAAACGCTGTTCACCGAAGAACACGCGCAGGCGCTGTTTTCGGCGCATCTGGGGCAGGTCCCGGGCCCCGTACGCGCGGCGGAGGCTGCGCGCTGGCCGCAGGAGGCCGTTGTGTATAACAATCTTCCGGACGATTTCACCCGGTTCATCCGGCAAAGGCTCGCCGCGCTGGACGGGTATTTCGGTAGAGAGACGTAGGTTCAAATTTCGCTCACCTTATGACCGAAAAAAACGGTACCTCCCGATGCGGAGATACCGTTTTCATTTATGTTTTTTTCGGCGTGAAATGCCGTATTTTTTGCGGATGCCGGAGTAGGCGTGGGCGTAGAACGCGATGATAGAAAACTCCTTTACCGCGTACCAGCCCGAAAGCACAAGCGCTTTCAAAGAGCCCGCGCGCAGGGACCGGAGCGCGTCGGTGATGACCTTGCGGGTGAAGGAGGTCTTCTCGCCGCCCACGTTGATATTGCCGGACGAGAAGGACCGCCACATATACCACGACTGCACCACGCGCAGATCCCGGGCGGGCACCTCGGAATAGTTGTAATCCAGCAGCAGCATGAAGTCCTCTTCCTCCAGCCGGCGCAGGTCGGTGATCTCGGGGTAGCGGCCCTCGGCGACCAGCCGGTAATAGATATCGGAGCCGGGCATCACGATGAAGAAATTGAGGTTGATGAGCGTGGTATCGAGCCGCTCGATCATGGCCACCGTCTGGCGGAGATCCTCCTCCGTTTCGCCGGGAAAGCCCGCGATGAACGAGCCGATGGCAACGATGCCGGCCTTTTTGCAGGCGCGGAAGGTCTCTTCCACCTTATCGTAGGCCAGCCGCTTGTTCATTTTTTCAAGGATGCGCTTCGAGCCGCTCTCCACACCGAAAAACACCCAGCGGCAGCCGGCGCGGAACATATACTCGAAATCCTCCTGCTGAAAGATGCCGATGCGCGTCTGGCAGCCCCAAACGAAATCCAGCTGCAGCGAGGCAAGCGCGTCGCAGGTCTCGTGCATTTCCCGCACGCCGCGGCACCAGAGCTCGTCGGCGAAATAGACGCCGTCCATGCCGTGCTCGGTCACAAGGTACCGTATTTCGCGCAGCAGCGGCGCAATGGGGCGCTTGCGGTAGGTGGAGCGGTGAAATTCCTTGTTGTAGCAAAACACGCAGCTGAACGGACAGCCCTTGGCCGAATACAGATACAGCATTTTTTTGCAGCCGTAGGACGACTGAAAATACTTATCCACGTCCACAAAGCTCCAGTCGGTATCGGGCAGCACGGCAAGATCCAGGAACGGACGCTCGGGCGTATAGAAAACGCCGTCGCTGCCGTTTCGCAGCGCAAGGCCGGGGATCGCGGAAAGGTCCGGCGCGCCGGCGGCATAGGCGTTTGCCAGGTCCAGCCAGGTATCCTCCCCCTCGCTCAGCGAGATGGCGTCCACACAGTCGTTTTTGAATACGGCCTTCGGCAGCGCCGAGGCGGTGGGGCCGCCCCATATGACCGGCAGCCCGCTTTTCTTGAAATATTCCGAAACGAAGAGCGCATCCTCGAGGGATTTATAGGAGATCAGAGAAACGCCGACGATCTCCGGCGAGAACGCCTCGGCCACCGTTTCGATGGGCTGCAGCTCCACGGCCCGGTCCAGCAGCCGCACCCTGTGCCCGTGCGCCGAAAGATACGAGGCGATCGAAAGAAGACCGAGCGGCAGCGTAAGCGCACGGTTCGACATATCGGCTTTGGGATTGATCAGGAGAATATTCAAAGCGCAGCTCCTCTTTTCGTTGGATACGGGCGGCGGTTATTCCGTTTCGTTCTGATACAGGATCGTGGTGCCGCTGTTTTCAAAGGCAAACGGGATAAAGCGGTATTCGGAAAACGTCTGCCGGATATACGGCTGCCGCTCCGGCGGCACGAACAGCAGCATAAAGCCGCCGCTGCCGGCCCCCAGCAGCTTGCCGCCCAGGGCGCCCGCGTTGCGAAGACGCGTATAGAGCAGGTCGATCTCGTAATTGGTGATGCGGTTGGAAAGGGAACGCTTGAGCTCCCACGTATGGTGCAGCAGCAGCCCGAAATCATCCAGGTCGCCGCCCCGAAGGATCTCTTCGGCCAGATCCACCATGGCCTTCATCTCATCGAGCTGCTTGATCGTGGAGGGAATATTTTTTTTCTGTTCCTCCGCCACAGCCCCGGAAAAATGCGTGAACCCGGTGAACACCAGCATCAGGCGGCTTTGCAGCTCCTTTTTGCGCGCCGCCGAAATCGCCAGCGGGGTCACGCGGAAGCCCTCGGCGGAAAAATCCATCCGGTTCAGCCCGCCGAACGCGGCCGCGAGCTGATCCTGCACGCCGCCGGCCTCGCCGCACATTTCGCGTTCCAGATAGACGGCCTCTTTGGCCAGCGTCATACGGTCGGGATATTCGCCCCGCATGGCGTGCAGCCCCTGCAGCAGCCCCACCGCGAAGGCGGAGCTGGAGCCGATGCCCGAGGAGGCGGGCAGATCGGCGTCGTACGCCAGCTGCAGATGCTCCACAGGCAGGTACTTCAGCGCCGCGCGCACCAGCGGATGACTGACCTCGTCGGCGCTGTTGAAGCGCTCGATGCGCGAATAGGTGAACTGGCTCTTATAATCAAAGAAGGGCGGCAGCTCACGCATGGAAAGATAGCAGTATTTATCGACGGTGGTGGAAAGTACTCTGCCGCCGTAGTTGGCGTAATAATCGCAGTAATCCGTGCCGCCGCCGAAAAAGGACATGCGGAACGGGGTTCTTGTGATCAGCATTTTGCGCCCTCCTTACGTTTGCATAATACGGACGCCGCAGTTTCTGCAGGCATAGCGCTGCCCGGGGAAGCACGGCCGCCGTCAGTAGCCGATCCGGCGTTCCTCAATGATCGGGAACCGCGCCGCGGTATTGCGGAACACGGCGATCAGATACTCGAACCCGATCGCCCCTGCGCCGAGCAAAAGGAGCAGCAGCAGCGCGCAGAAACGGAGCATGACGCCGTTCCACAATACGTTTTGCTCCATGACGCCCGCGGCAGGCACGAAGCGCAGCAGCAGCTCGAGCAGCCAGCCCAGCCCCCCGAGCAAAGAAACCAGCAGCAGCCTGCGGGGCAGGCAGCGGGAGGCGTTGACCATAGCGCCCACGGCAAAGTCGTAGTATTTGCCGGGGCTGAAATGGGATCTTCCCGCGGCGCGGCGGTCCTGCGTGTAGGCGACCGTCTCCGGGCGGCGGGCGTATTCCCGCACGATCCCCCGCAGAAACGGCTGAGGCGGGTCCATGGCCGCAAGCGCCTGCAGCAGGCTGCGGTCGAGCAGCTCGAATTCAGTGGCGTGGGGGATCAGCTTCATGCCGAAAAGCGCTTTGGCCAGCCGGTAGCATACGGTGCGCAAAAAATACAGGAACCGGTTTTCGCGGCTTTTGGTTTTCACGCCCAGAACGGCGTCCGCGCCCTGCTCCCACTTCTCCACCAGCCGGGGGATCTCCTCGGGGGGATTCTGCAGATCGCAGTGCACCAGCACGGCGGCGTCCCCCTTTGCCTGCTGCATGCAGTAGAACACGGTTTTGGAATAACCGAAATTGCGGGTATAAAATACGGCCTTCACGTGCGGGTCCTCCGCGCAGAGGGCCTCGATGATCCGCCGCGAGCCGTCTGTGGAACCGTCGTCAAAAAACACGATCTCGTAATCGTAGGCGGAAAGCCCGCGCATCACCGCGGTGATCCGCTCGCAGCACGGGCGGATATTCTCTTCTTCATTATATACGGGCACGGACACCGTGATCATTTTTTTCATAGGGCGCCTCCGCTCAATTGCCGCAGTCCCTGCGTGGGCCGCGGAAAATCATGTGCGCCGCCAGGCGCAGACCGTAACGAACGTAATTCGCGAATACCGTAGGGTTTCTCAGCGCCGGCAGCAGCTTGCGCAGAAGATACGACGGCCGCAGATAAAACCGGCGCAGCATCCGTTTTTTTAACCGGAGCAGCTTACGCATGGGCACGAAGCGCGTACCCACGGTATTCGGCGCGTAAACGTCGCGCCCGAACCCGCTGCCGGAGAGCGTACCGGCGGCCTCACATTCCCTGTAAAGCCCGGTGCCGTAGAACGGCATGGCGATATGCACCTCTATAAAATCCGGCTTCGTTTTGCGGATGAGCGCGGCGGTTTCTTCGATCATCTCTTCGGTTTCCCACGGGAACCCGAGCATAAAAAAGCCGAACAGCGGAATGCCGGCGGCATGGATGAGCGCGGCGGCCCGCAGATTATCCTCCACGGTGGTCCCTTTTTTGATGCGGGCGAGCGTTTCGTTGCTGCCGCTCTCGAAGCCCACGGCCACGGTAAAGCAGCCTGCGTCCTTCATTTTCCGCAGCAGCGCCGCTGAAAGGGGCTTGGCGCGGGAATTGGCGGTAAAGGCGATCTTCCCATGCAAGGGCGAAGCGACGATCGCATCGCACAGCGCGGCGGCCCAGCCCTCGTCTATGGTGAACGTATCCGCCCTGAAAAAGAAATTGCGGATATGATACTTATAATAGCACTCTTCGATCTCCCGGAAAACGTTCTCCACACGGCGGCGGCGCACGGACTTCCCGGAGATGACCGGGGTAAGACAGTAAATACAGCCGGAGGGACAGCCCAGCGCGGTTTGCACGGTGGCCATCATTTCGCCGGTATCCGGCCGCACGTATAGGGAATTATCCATCAGGTCCCGCGCCGGGAACGGCAGCGAATCGAGATCGTTCTCGCCGCAGCAGAAGAGGGTTTTCACAAACACGCCGTCCTGTTTATAGAGAATACCCCCCACCTGTGAGAGCGCACCCTCATGCCGCAGATAATGTGCCGCGACGGCGCTGACGGCGAACTCCATTTCGGTGCCGATCAGGCAATCGATCCCGGAAAGCGGCAGGTCGCCCAGCAGCGCGGGATCGATATCGTAAAACACCGCGCCCTTGACGGCGCAAACGCATTTTTTGCCGACGGCGGCCCGCATCCGGTCAAGGAAGGCAAGATCGTCAAGCACGGAGGAATTCGTGGTGCTGAGCACCGCCAGATCGGGCTGAAACGCGGCGATCTCGGCAAGCGCGTCGCTTTCGGACGCGCCAGCGGTCTGGTAATCCCGCAGCAAAAGCTCGTACCCCTCCGCCCGCAGCACCGCCGCGGCGTAGCCCAGATCGTTGCAGGCGTGCACCGAAACGGCCGCCGAATCGCTGATATTGCACTGGGCCCGGTCTTCGCTGCGCTGATAGAGCTTTCCGGGCGGATAGAGCAGCAGCACCCGGTTCATACGCCGGCCTCCTGCGCCAGAAGGGCGGCAAGCTCCAGCTTTCGGGGGTCGTTGATATTGACCTCCCGTTCGGCGATGCGCACGGCCTCTCCCCTTCTGCCGACGGAAACCAGCCGGTTGATAAAATCGCAGAGATCGCTGCCCGCGCCCTGATCTTCGGCGTAAAAGCCGCGCAGATCGGCCATGCAGCCCCCGCGGAAGAAACACATACCCGTGCCCTTTTTCTCGTTGAACGGCGCGGCGGGTTTTTCCACCGTGCGCAGGACCGTATTGTTCTCATCGCAGAGCAGCGCGTAGTTTTCAAGGATCTGCTCCCTTTCCTCCGGCACGGTATAGCCGCAGAGGAAATCCGCCTGCGCCAGCCGCGTGAGAACGGAAACGTCCGGGGCAAGAAAGAACTCGTCGCCGAGGCACAGCGCCACGTCCTCGTCCCCGGTTCCGGCGGCGACCAGATACAGCGCGTTCATCAGGCCCAGCGGCCTGGGCTGCGCAACGTACTCCAAAGATACGCCGCAGCGGCGATCCCCGAGGGCGGCGCGGAGAATCGGGCCGTATTTTCCCACAACGATCAAGGCCCTGTTCATGCCGAACGAGGCCAGGTGCGTCAACGTATGCTCAATCAGGCTGCGGCCGTTGATCTGCAGCAGCGGTTTGCAGCAGCCGCCGGGAGAAAAACGAACGCCCTCTCCCCCGGCAAGAATCACACCGATCATGAAAAAACCATTTCTTTCAGGATAGTCTAAATTATCATATCATATCTGCAAACAAAAAGTCAACACCCGAACCGTTGCGCGCAAAGTAAAACACATACAAAAAACGCCCTTTTCATAAGAAAATGACGCTTCCCTATATCCACAGCGAAAAAGATGTGCGGCGGGTCATTCCGCGAAGGACCATCCGCCGAAGCCGACTTCGGACAGTCCGAGCAGGCGTTTGAGCAGATCGTTATCCATCACCGTGCGGGAGGCGCGGCGATCCTTGAAAAAGCGCTGCCCTTCCGCCTCCGGCAGCGGCAGCACAAGGCTTTCGGGCGCGCCGCAGGCCTTTGCGATGATCAGCCCCAGCTCGTATTTGCTGAGCGCGGCGTCGCCGCAGAGGTTCACGGCGGGGGGAAGACGGTCGGCGGGCAGATCGGACAGCCGCGCCAGCAGCCGCGCGGCCGTTTCGTAGGAGAGCGCGGAGCGCACCATGCCGTCCAGCATTTCCACCGGCTGCCCGGCGGCAAGAAGCGCGGCGAGCCGATCGTAGAAGTGGCGTTTTTTCAGAAGGGAGGGGCCCATCATATACGGAAACCGCACCGCGGTAAAGCCCCGCGCCCGCACGATTTTTTCCGCCGCCAGCTTCTGGCGGCCGTATTCGTTCACCGGAACGCAGGGGTCCGTTTCCTTCAGCTTCGGCACATCGGGCGGGTTTTCGCCGTAAACGCAGTCTGTGGAGGCAAAAAACAGCTTCTCTATATGCCCAACCGTTTCCAGAAACAGGGAAAGCCCTTCGAGGTTCACCTTTTTTGCCTCGTCCGGATGCTCAAATAGATAATCCACGTTATGGCAGGCGGCGAAATAAAACACGGTGAGCGCTTCCCCGCCGCATGCCGCCGCCAGCCGCCGCAGAGAATCGGGATCGGTCACGTCAAAGGCGACGTAACGCACGCCCGGCAGCGGCAGGGTATCGGAAAGATCGCGCACGGCGGCCAGGATCGGCGCTTCTGTGTGCGCGGAGAGATACCGAAGAAGATACGCGCCGAGGAATCCGGCGCCCGCAACAAGATACGTCATGCTTCCTCCCGGGCATCAAGGAAACGCCCCAAACGCGGTTTGATTCCATCCGCGAACGCCTGCAGCGCGGGATCGCCCGAAACCGACGCCGCGGCAAAGAAGAGCAGCCACGGAAATACGACCCCGGCCATCCGGACGCCTACAGGATCCAGCACGTACCCCACGGAGGATACCGTAAAGCATACGCCCCCGCAAACGTAAAGCAGGAACAGCGGCGTACGCTTCAGCTGCCGACGGGCTGCGGCGCAGAGAAAAATGAAATACACGGCGAGCAGCGGCAGCAGCCAGAACCGGCGGCTGACGGAAAAAGAGAAACCGCCCTGCGCACACGCGCGGATATTGCCGATCAGCGGAACAGCCGCCGCAGCCAAGCTCACAAGGCAAGCCGTATAAACCGCGTCGGAGCGGCCGCTTCTTTTTTCTTTCTTTTTCGGCAGGGGCGCCATAGCCGCGCGGCGCCCCGCCAGCAGCGCCAGCGCGGGCACGAAACGAAGGAAACCGATATCATATACGCACATACCGATACACACCGCGCCGGCGGCGCAGAACAAGACGGCTTTATTTTTGACGAGCAGCACACACGCCAGCGCCGCGGCAAACCCGGCCACCGGGATCAGTCCCAAAGGCCCGTCCACCGCCGTGGAAACGCACCAGCACACCAAAAAGAAGAGCGGCGCGAAATACTTTTTCATAAACCCTCCTTTACATCGTTGGCGCCAGCACGGCGTAATACGTTAAGAACAGCGCGGTAACCGGCGCGGGGACCCATTCGGAAACGCGGCGGACCGCCGCCCAAAGACGTTCTCCGTCGTGAAGCGACGCGTAAAAGAACAACGTCATCAGACACAGGAACATATGGGAGATCCAGCGGAAGGTATCGGTGGAAAAGAACACCAGAGATACCAGCATCAGCAGCACCAGCAGCGGCGCCAGCAGCAGCGCGAATTTCCGCAGACCGTTTTTTTGCGTATGGTCGAAGAAGCGGTCGCCCAAAGCGGCAAACACAACGCCGTAAACGGGCAGAACGGCAAGGATCGCCAGCAGGATCTCCTTGAGATCGCCGATTTTGAAATTCTGAGAGAAGGTGGTGTTCATCTGAGCGATCGCGTGGCGCAGCATACGGGAAAACACATTGCCTGCCTCGGTAACGTATTCATAGCTCACGTCGCCGTTGGGCCCGCCCACGATCTGTTTATATAATTCGTAATCGTAATAGTAAAACTTTTTTGCGCCGCGGGCGGCAAGGATTTCGTCGAATTCCTCTATGGTGTAAACCAGGCTTCGCTCCTCGAACATCATGACGTACACCGTGCTGCCGAAGGCAAAAACGATGCTCAGCGCAAACACCGCCCAGAGCAGCTTTTTCTCGGCGCGGTCTTCGGCAAAGGAGATCTTATACAGCAGCACGATCGCCATGAGCGGCAGGTAGCAGATCATACTGCCGTAGTGCACGGCCACCCCCAGCGCAAACAGCGGCGGGATCAGGAAATAAAGCCGTTTGTTTGAAAGAAATACAAAAAACAGAACCGTGAGCAGCATCCAGTGCAGGTCCATGATGCCAAGGCCCACCACAAAAATGGAAAAGGACGCGGGACCGGTGAGGAACAGCAGCACGAAGACAAGGCAGAGCGCGCGGTTCTTCGCGGCGGTGTCCTTGAGCAGTTTTTCGAGCAAAACACAGACCCCTGCGAAAAAAAGAACCGTCAATACCGTGACGTAGACGGAAACAGCGGCGGGATCGTATTTATGTATCAAAAGGTTATAAACGGCCCCGGGCAGCAGCCGGGAGCAGAGGCCCATGCTGAAATCAACGATATAAAACACGTAGAAATCTTCACTGATCCGCCACGGGGAGAGATTATTTCCGATGACGATCTCGTAAACGAGCAAAAACGCGAACAGACCGAAAGAGATCCGGTGCGCGTTCAGGAACCGCTTTATTTTCGGCATTTCCGACCTCCTCTCACAATACTTCGGAATTTCAGGAACGGGCGATCTCTTTTCTGCCGTAAACGGAGGCGCCGCGGCGGCGGCCGTACCACACCGTTTCCTTGGCGTATTCAAAGAAATCCGTATATACGGTCTTCGGGGTGACCAGCAGGGTGTTTTTTTCTTTTTTCAGCGGCACGTATTCGCCCTTCAAGATGCGCTCGAAATAGGAATGCAGGTCGTAGGCGAAGGTTTCGGCGTGGGCCGTTTCGCCGGGCTTGCGCAGCATAAAGGCCTGATACCGCCCGAGGTCGCCGTAAAGGTCCTCCGGCAGCGGATAGCGCTTCAGAAAGGGCTCCAGCAGCGCCTCGGCGGCGGCGTAATCCCGCACGATCTCAAGGAAGGCGCCCTCCTCGAAGAACCACGTAACGTGCCCGAAGGCGGGGTTGTGGTAATTCCACTCGCCGGAAAGGTTGGATTCGTATTTTTCACGGAACTGCATCCACAGGTCGTGCAGCATACCGCTGCCGTCCATGATATAGGCGAGCAGGTCCTTATAGAAATCGTAGTAGCTGACGCCCTGCTCGGTATACAGGTAAATGGCGAAATAGCGCAGAATGCCAAGCGCGTGGAAGCACTGCACGCATACCGAAAACAGATTGGCCCGCACCCAGTCCTCGGGGCTGAGCGAGTCGGTGGAGCGGATGAGATAGGAATACTCCGGCACCTCTTCATCCCGCTCGGGGGCGCTGTGGATATGGTTGAAGCCCACCTTGATCACGTTGATGCCGTATTTTTCGATATAGGCGGGGTCGCTCATTTCCGCGTTGGGCAGCATTTCGCAGTGATACACGCTCAGGGAGTTGTGCTGCCCGCTCTCGAGCAGGCGGCAGATGCCGCGGCAGAAGCTTTCGAGCGTTTCGCCGGGCAGGCCGAGAATGAGCTCGGAATAGGCGGGGATGCCGGCCTCGTTGTAGCGTTTGACGAGACCGGAGAAGTGCTCCATGGTGAGGTTTTTGCGGCCGATGTTGCGCAGCGCCTCCTCGGAGAGGGTCTGGTACGCAAGCGTGGCGCCCTTATCCATGCCCTCGCGGTTCAGGATGGAGCAGATCTGAAATACCCGGTCGGCGCTGTTCTTTTCGTAGCAGGGGCGGAACACCTCGGGGTAGCCCAGCTCCCGCTTGGTGGCTACCAGATATTCGGCGATCTCCACGTCGCGCTCAAACATGCCGAAATTGGAATCGCCGCAGAAGCAGTAGGCGATCTTATGCTCGCCCAGCCAGCGGATCTCGGCCTTCACCCGCTCCATGGGGAAAAAGCGCATGCGCTTATCGGTGACCCAATCGCAGTAGGCGCAGTTATAGGGGCAGCCGCGGTTGGTTTCGAGCACCGAGAGGAACTCGAATTCGGGGTACCGCTCCAGCAGAGGATCGAACACCCCGGTAAGATAGGGCGAGGGCAGCGCGTTCAGATCGCACAGCGGCGCGCGGGGCGTACACACGACCTCACCGGCGGCGCTGCGGTAGGCGATGGAGGGCACGCCGGTGATATCCCCCTTGGAAAGGGCGATGAGCAGCTGCGCGAAGACCTCTTCGCCTTCGCCGAAGTTCAGGATATCCACCTGGGGCAGCTCGCGCAGCAAGGAGCCGTCCGCCCGCACGCTGTGGCCGCCGAAGGAAACGAGGCAATCGGGATATTTTTCTTTGATGCGGGCGGCCAGCGCTTTATTATATTCCATATTCCATACGCTGCACGAAAAGGCCACGAGATAGGGCTCCCGCAGCTTTTCCATGGCGTCGGCCAGCTTTTCGCGGAAAAAGACGATATCAGGGAACGCGTATTCCCGGGTGATCTCTTCATAGCGCCTGCAGTTCGCCAGCAGCGTGCCCACCCCGTAGGGCAGGTACACGGAGCCGTCGAACCCGAAGCCGACCTGTACGAAATAAACGTTTTTCATGAGTGAACTCCAATGCTTATACGCCGGTAACGCGGGCGTTGTAGTGGTGCGAGGTATAATCGGTCTCCTGCCGGTTGCGGCCGTACCAGATGGTTTCGCGCGCGTAGGCGGCGAGGGAATCCACCGGATGTGGATCGGCTACGGTGATGCGGATCGGCTTTTTCTCAAGCGGCTGCGGATCGTTCAGATACACCGCGTTGAAATACGAATAAAAATCGTAGTCCGAAACGATCTCGACCTGGCTGAGGCCGGGCTTCTTGATGATACCGTATTGGTAACCGAACAGCGGCTCCAGCACCGGATCGCCGCCGAAGAGGGAGCCGAGCCATGCGCGGAGCTCACTATAAAAGCGGTCCAGCTGCCGCACGATCTCGATGCCGACGATCTCTTCAAAGCTCCAGAGAATGTCGTCCGTCCCCTCGCAGGGGGCCATAAAGGAATTGACGCCGGCGGCCACACCCATACACAGGGCGAAGATCCGCTCATAGAGCGTGTGCAGGAACGTGCCCTCCGCCTGCCGCGCGCGGTCGATGAGACCTTCGTAAAAGCGCTCGTAGGAAAAGCCGTGGGCGCAGCGCAGATAGATGGCAAGGCAGCGGGTGAAGCCCAGATTGTGCATGGCCTGCACGAAAGCAGCGAACAGATAGGACCGGGCCCAATCCTCGGTGTTCATGGAATAGGTGGAGGTGAGCAGCTCCACGTATTCCCGCACGGCCCCGGGCGCCGGAACGGCGCTGGTATGCATCAGCAGAAAAGGCACGCGGGTGCTGCCGACCTGATATTTCTCACGGTAATATTTTTGCGACATCTCGGAATTGGGAAAGATCTCGCAGGGGTAGACGTATACGGCGAAATGCTGCCCATATTCGATCAGGCGGCACATGCCGCTGCAGAAGCTGCGGTAGGTTTCCCCGGGCAGCCCGAGGATCAGCTCGGAATAGGTGGCGATGTGGTTCTCGTTGAAGCGGCGCATGAGCGACCGGAAATGCGCCGGCGACATATTCTGCCTGCCGATATTGGAGAGCACGGTGGGGTCCATGCTCTGAAACGCGATGGTCTGCGCCTTGGAGAGCCCGTTGCGGATCATTCTGGAGGAGATATCGAACACAAAATCGGTGCGGTTCTTCGTAAAATTGACGTGGAATATTTTGGGATAGCCGTATTTGCGGCTATATTCCACCACACGGTCTACGATCTGTTCATCCCGGCTGAACAGGCAGAAGTTGGCGTCGGCGCAGTAAACGTATTCGATCTTATGCGCCACCATCCAGTCCAGTTCGGCAAACACCCGCTCCAGCGGAAACAGGCGCACCTTGCTCTTGAGCTGACCCCAATCGCAGAAGGTGCAGGAATTGGGACAGCCCCGGTTGGTTTCGAACACCATCGAGAATTCCACGTCGTCCGAAAGCAGGTCATCGAACACGCCCGCAAGATAGGGCGAGGGGTAATCGCTGCCGGTCTGGGGCAGGATGGGCGTGGTCACGGCGCTGCCGTCCGGCGCGCGGTAGGAAAGATTCGGCACCTCAGACAGGGGCCGCCCCAGCAGCAGGCTCTTCAGCAGCAGCGCGGTGGGCTCCTCGCCGGCATTGTGGGTAACGAAATCTACCGTGGGATTTTCCGCCAAAAACGAGAGATCGGAGGAGACGTGGTGCCCGCCGAATACGATGAAGCACCCGGGGTATCGGCGCTTGACCGCCTTTGCCAGCGCCTTGTTGAATTCGGTATTCCATACGCTGCACGAAAACAGCACCATATAGGGGTCTTCAAACCGGGCGGCAATCGCGTCGGGATCCTCGCGGTAGTATACGATCCGCCCGAAACGGCAGCGCGCAGCGATATCGGCATCCTGCATGCAGTAGGCCTGAATGCAGCCCGCCGCGTAGGGCAGGTAGGCGCTTTTGCGCTCGTTGCCGTAAAAATCATTCACCTGAATAAAATATACGTTTTTTTTTGCGTCGGCGGCCCCGGCGGGGTCGTCGTAGATCACGCGGACCTCGTTCTGAATATCCTTGAACAGAAGCGTGGCACTCTTCTTTTTTGCGAACAGCATCACCTGACGGCTGTAGGCGTGCCAGTCGTAAACCGGGTTCGGGATGACGATATCCACGGTGTTGCCGCGTTTTTTCAGCGGCACGGGCTTTAACTCCAGCGCAGAGCGGAAATAGGAGGTGAAATCGTAAGCAAAATGCTCGCGTACGTGGGACTGGTTCGGAAGCCGGATCATAGTCCGCTGATAGCGGCTGAGCTCCCGGAGCATTTCGTCCTCCAGCCCGAGGGAGGCCAGGAACGGCGGGATCTCGGCCCAGAATTCGTCGTAGTGCTTGGCGGTCTCCATAAAGAGGCCTTCGTCGTAATACCAGCCGATATCGCCGAATTCCTCGCTGACGTAGGTCCATTCGCCGTGGCTCAGATCGCGGCATTCCGCCTCGAAGCGTTTGAAAAGCCGGTTCAGGAAGGTGCCCTCGGCGGCGTAGATGAAGCCGAGCAGCTTACGGTAAAATTCGATATAGGGCATGCCCTTTTCCTGCCGCATGTAAATGGCGAAGCATTTGAGCATGCCGATATGGTGGA
Source organism: uncultured Clostridia bacterium (assembly GCA_947165755.1). GTDB lineage: Bacteria > Bacillota > Clostridia > Oscillospirales > Acutalibacteraceae > RUG806. The sequence continues at coordinate 28,324 of CAMVBR010000001.1, read as the reverse complement.
AGCCCTGCACGCAGGTGCAGAACATGAGCGAGCGGATCATATCGTCGAAGGGCATATCGTTGGTGGCGATCACAAGATCGGTATATTCCTGGATCTCGCCGGGGGGCAGGGGCGAGGAATGCACGCTGCCCTGCTTGACGTGCGCGGTGACGATGCCGAATTTTTCGCGGTATTCCTTTGTGGCCATGAGGGCGTTCTGGAACACCTGACAGCCGTATACGGTCATGGCGTTGTGCTGCCCCGCCTCGATGAGCTTGCAGATGCCCTCGCAGAAGCTATCGTAGGTTTCGCCGGGCAGGCCCATGATGAGCTCGGTATAGGTGGGGATGCCGTGCTCGTTGTAGCGGTGCACCAGATCGGCGAAGGCCTCCATGGTGAAGTTGGTGCGGTTCACGTTCCTGAGCGCACGGTCACATACGGTCTGGTAGGCCAGCGTGATGGCCTTGTTGATCTTGTTATCGTACAGCAGCTTGGAGATGGCGAACACATTATCGTTGCTGTTTTTGGCGTAGCAGGCGTTGAACACCTGCGGGAAGCCGGTGCGCCTGCTCACCTGAACCGCGTATTCGGCGATCTCGTAATCGCGCGGGAGGATGCCGAAGTTGGCATCCGCGTTGTAGATATATTCCACCTTGTGATCGGCGCACCAGTCGATCTCGGCCTTGACCTTCTCCATGGGGAAGGGGCGCACCTGCGGCACGTAGCACCAGTCGCAGTAGGCGCACATATAGGGGCAGCCCCGGTTGGTTTCTATGGTGACGTCGAATTCCACGCCGGGGTTTTCGGCAATGATGCCGTCGAACACGCCGGTGGTATAGGGCGAGGGATAATCGAGGGCCTTATACACCTCTTTTTCGGTGAATACCACGCCGTTTTCCGTGCGTACGGCGCTGTTGGGCACCACAGTGAGCGGCTCGCCCCGCTTTACGGCCAGCAGCAGCTTTTTGAAGGGGATCTCCCCTTCGCCGAAGGTGAACAGATCCACGTAGGGATAGGCGGAAAGCTCGCTCCGGTGGGAGATCTCGTGCCCGCCGAACAGAATGAGGCAATCGGGATATTTTTCTTTCAGGGCGGCGGCCAGCAGCTTATTATACTCAATGGTCCACATGTAGCAGGAAAAGGCCACCACGTCGGGATCCTTCAGCTTTTCAAGAGCGACGTCGATCGGATCGCGTTTATAAATGAAGCCCGCAAGGTTATATTCGCTGCGGATCTCTTCATCCGCCCAGGCGTAGGCCGCAAGGCAGCCGGAGGCATACGGAAAATACAGCGCTTTTCCGTAGGACTTGTTTGCCAGAACGAAATATACGTTTTTCACGGCTTTGCCTCCTCAACCAGATCCTCCGGCTTTGTGAAGAAGATCTGCAGAATGGTACGGTAGTAACGGACGTGGCTGAGCAGCGTGTTGCCCGAACGGCCCTCCTCGCGGGGAACGTTTTTGGTGGGGACCTCGATAAATCCCACGCCCAGCTTCAAGGGCTTGAAGATCATTTCGGGCAGAAAATCGAAGCCGGTATGCTGCCAGCGGATGCGGCGGTAGACCGCCACGGGGGCGATCTGCGTGGGGTTGGTGAACTCGGTGAGCCGGGAACGGAACATGAGACCGAACGCGCGCTGCGAGATATAATTGAGCATTTTATTCAGACGACCGTAGCCTTCAAAACCGTCGGGGTGCAGCCAGCGGCTGATCTTCACGATCTTATCGGGGTTTTCTCTGGAAAGCCGCGCCATTTCGGGGAAGGAGGCGGCGTCGGTGGCCTCGTCGGCGCTCCACAGGGCGAGATGCGTGCCCCGCACCACGGCAAAGGAATCCCGTACGGCGTTGCCGAGCCCCGTTTCGCTCTGGTACATCCAGCGGCAGTCCGCGCGCGCGCACAGGCGCTCCACCGTGGCAAGGCATTCCGGCGCGCAGGTTTTCGAAAGAACGAACAGGTACTCGTCCGCCGCGCCGACGGCGTCCAGCTTACGGAAGGTACGCTCCAGGGAAAAGGTTTCGTCGGTGGCGCAGATCAGCACCGAAAGGCTGTATTCATTTTCCATCCGGTGCTGCCTCCCCGATCTCTGCGGTATACAGGTTTTTGCCGCCGCGGCGGCCGTACCAGACCACCTTACGGGCGTATTCGGGCCAATCGGCGCAAATGAGATCGTCCGTTACGGTATAGCGGACCGGGCGCTTTACCAGCGGCATCCTCCGGTTGCGGCGCAGTGAAAGAAAATATGAACGCCAGTCGTAATTGCCGGTAAACGACGATGCGGGCCGCCCCACGGTTTTCACCATAAAGGACTGGTACGCCAGCATTTCGGCGCGGAAGGCGGCGTTTGGGATATAGCGGGATAAAAAGCCGTCCATCTCTCGGTAGAAGGCCTCTTTTTCATATACGGTGGAGAGAAAGGCGTATTCCTCGAAGGTCCAGCTCACCTTGCCGAAGCGCCCGTCAAGGATCACGGCGCCGGAATCGCCCGTGAGCATACCGGCAAGCTGCCGCTCGATGCGGTTGAAAACCGAATCGCCCTTCGCCATATAATACCGAAGCAGCTCGCCGTAGAAATCGACGTATTTCACGCCCTGCTCAAAATACAGATACAGCGCGGGGAGCTGCAGGAGGCCCAGATGGTGGAAGCACAACACGCACATGCCGAACAGGGTGACGCGCTTCCATTCTTCGGCGGTCATGGTATCGGTGGATACCACCACGTGGGAGCGCTCAGGGGCCTCATCCTCCGTTTGCAGGTTGGCGTGGGGCTGGTTCAAGGGGATCTCGATATATTTTATGCCGTATTTTTCAAGATAGGCTTTTTCTCCCATGGGGGAAAGGGGCAGCCACTCGCACAGGTGGATCATCATCTGCGTGTGCTGGCCGTATTCCAGCAGCTGCTCGATGCCGTCGATAAAGCTTTCGGCGGTTTCGCCCGGCAGACCGAGGATCAGCTCGGAATAGGTGACGATGCCCGCGTCGCCGTATTTTTGCAGCAGGGCTTTATAGAATTCGATATCCATGTTGGAGCGGCCGATGTTCTTCTGCGCCGCCGGGGACATGGTCTGGAACGAGAGCGTAACGCCCTTGCACAGGCCCGCCGCGTTCAGCTTTTCGGTGATGCGGTACACCCGCTCGCCGGAATCCTTGGCGTAGGACACCTGAAACTTTTTGGGATAGCCGTACGTTTCGTGCAGCTCCAGTATTTTATCGGTGATCTTTTCATCCCGCGGGAACATGCCGAAATTGGAATCGGCGAAGCCCACGTATTCCATATGATGCGCGCTGATCCACTCCAGATCGGCGAATACGCGCTCCAGCGGGAACAGCCGCATGCCGGTCTCTTTGTTGCCCCAGCTGCAGTAGGCGCAGTGGTTGGGGCAGCCCCGGCTCGATTCCACCAGCGGGGTGAATTCCAGCCCGGGGTTTTCACGCAGGAGCCGGTCGAAAAAGCCCGAGGTGATCGGGGAGGGAAAATCCACCCTGCAGCAGCTTTCCGCCCGCGTGTTGACGGGAACGCCGTTCACCCGGAGCGAGAGGTTGGGGATCCCGCCGAAGCCGGCGCCGTCCCGCAGCGCCCGCAGCACCGCGGCAAAGGTGACCTCCCCTTCGCCGTGCAGGAGCAGGTCGATCCACGGGCAGCTTTCCAGCAGCGCCGCGCCCTCGGGCACCTGCGGCCCGCCGAACACGATCAGGCAGCCGGGGAATTTCTCCTTCACCTTTTTCGCCAGCAGCTTGTTATACTCGATATTCCACATATAGCAGGAAAAGCCGAACACGGCGGGATTTTCCAGCCGCGCGAGCAGAGAAGCCTGCGGCTCCCGCTGAAAGATAATCTCCTTCAGGAGGAAAGCATCGTCGATATCCGCAAAGCTCCAGGCATAGGCCGCCAACGCGCCGATCGCTGCGGGGAAGGGCGCGGAGTTGGAACTCATATAGCTGGGCTGTGCCAGACAGACGTTAAGCTTGCTCATTCGGTTTCCTGTTCAAAAAAAAATCAGTCGGTAAGGATATCCTTCGTGCCGTCGGGGTTTTCCACGCCGGCGGTGTACATGCCCACAAGGTAGGTATCCTCCAGATACACGAAGGTATGGCGCACGTTTGCGGGGATGAGGAACATATCCCCTGTGGTAAATTCGCGTTCCTCGGTAACGCCGTCTTTGCGGGCGGTGAGGCGGATGCGGCCGGAGAGGATGAAGAAGGCCTCGTCCGTGTGGGCGTGGTAATGCCAATTGCCGCGCACCGCGCCCTTTCTGGTGAACACGGCGTTGATCTGACGGTAGCCGCCGCGGCAGAGCTGCACCAGCAGACCGCGGTCGTCCGGATATACGAAATCGGGTGTGAGGATCCTGATCAGTTCCATATCACACGTTCCCGTAGAATGAATTCTTGATAATGGAGTACACCTTCGTGAGCTCTTCGATCCCATCCGCCAGCGAATACCGGGGGCGGTAGCCCAGCGCCTCGATCCTGGCGTTGGAGACGATATAATCGCGCTTATCGGGGTCCGTGCCCACGGGGGCTTCGATATATACGAACGCGGGAAGCTGTTTTTTGATCTCGGCGCACAGCTCCAGCTTGCTGAGATTGGCGTCCGAAAGGCCGCAGTTGTAGGTCTGCCCCTTCATTTCGTCGAAATGCTCCATGGCGAACATAAAAGCGGCGGCGGCGTCGCGCACGTGGAGGAAATTGCGCTTGAACTGCCCCTCGAACACCAGCAGCGCCCGGTCGAACACGGCGCGGTAGACGAAATCGTTCACCAGCAGGTCGGTGCGCATACGGGGCGAGGCGCCGAAGAGGGTAGCGAACCGGAAGGTGACGCTGTTGCCCGCCTCCAGAACGGCTTTTTCCGCCGCCATTTTGGTTTTGCCGTAAAGCGAAATGGGAGAAATAGGAGATTCCTCGGTGCAGTAAGCCTGCCCCTGCCCCAGACCGTAGCCGCTGTTGGTGCAGGGAAAGATCACCTTTTGTTCGGGCGAACGCAGCGAAAGCAGGGTTTCCACCGCCCCCTGATTCACGGTGACGGCCGCCGTTTTATCTTTATCGCACACGGGAAAGCCCACCAGCGCCGCCAGCGGGAAGATGAAATCCTTGCCCGGCAGCACCTTTTTGAGGGTATCCACATCGCGTGCGTCGCCGTTCACGATATGAAACGACTTATATTTGCAGCAGTCCAGCAGCGAATTCTGCTTATATAAAAACGAATCCAGCACCGTGACCTCGTGCCCCGCTTCGAGCAGCATGGGGGTGAGCACCGAGCCGATGTAGCCCGCGCCGCCGGTAATCAGGATATTTGCCATAAAAATCAGCCCTTTTCCCCTTATAGTTAACCTTTATAATTTTACCATCAAAGCACCTGATTGTCAAGGTGAAAAACCGCGCAGGGCAGCCGCCGCGGCGCGGGCGGAGGGGCGGCTGCAGAGATCGGGCTATAAAAAAATAAAAAAGGGCAACCGAAGCGGTTGCCCGTGGGGGAGGCGGAAAGATCCGGAAATTGGGATTTATCGCGCGATGCGATACATCCCAAAGTCATTTCCCCTCAAGCCCGCGAGGCTCCAAAAAAGGGGCGCGGCGGCTCATAGCACAGGCGCGTCGGCGGGCAACTGAGAGATATCGTCCTTATAAGAGGCCCAGCCCATGCGGCCGTACCAGATCACCTGCTTACCGAAGGAGGGCCAATCCGGCATGGGCGCGGAATCGCGCAGAACGAGCAGGCTCCTCCGCGATCGGACCGGATGGAAATCGCTGACGTATGCATCCGAAATAAACCCGTGTACGTCGTATTGCAGATGCAGGCGGCACTCCGCCGACTGCGGGCGGCGCAGAACGGCCCGCTGGTAAGCAAGCAGATCCGCAAACAACGTCTCATCCGGCACGAACCGCCGCAAAAACGGCGTGAGCTCCCGGTAAAACAGGTCGTCCTCCGCAAGCGCGCAAAGCACGAAATACTCGTGATCCTCCCATACGACGTCGCCGCACGGCGCGAACGTCAGGTTCGGCACGGGCATCGCGCGAGACAGGGCTTCAAAGCGCGCCGCAAGCCGCATAAAAAGCGAGGGGAACCGAAGCCCGGCGCCGGCTTCCATATAGGAAAGCATATCGTTATAAAACCGCTCGTAGGGCAGGCGGTTTTCCACATACGCATAAACGGCAAACACCCGCAGCAGGCCGGAGGCGTGCATCACCGTGGCGAGCAGATTGAACGCCTTTGCCCGCACCCATTCCGCTCTGGACAGGGTGCCGGTTTCTACGATGACCTCGTTATATTCCGGGATCTCATCGGGATCATTGCGCGCGTGGGCGCTCTCTATTCTTGCGCGCACCGTACGGATGCCGTATTTTTCAATATACGCCTTCTGCCCCATCAGAGAATTGGGGAGCAGAATACACGAAAACACGTGATAAACGAAATGCTGCCCGATTTCAAACAGCATGCCCACCCCGCGGATAAAGCTCTCGTAGGTTTCGCCGGGCAGCCCGAGGATCAGCTCGGAATACGTGCGTATGTTTTCGCGGTTGTATTCGGTAAGAAGCGCTTTATAAAACGCGATATCGCGGTTCGTGCGGCCGATGTTCCGCAGCACCTCGGGCGACATGCTCTGAAACGAGAGCGTTGCGCCGCCCCGGTCAAAATTGCAGTCCCGGAATTTCTGCGTGATCTCAAACACCGTTTGCGGGTTGTTTTTGGCGTAATTCACGCGCATACGCTCCGGGTAACCGGTGCGCTTTCTGGTTTCCACCAAAAAATCCGCGATTTCGGCATCCCGTTCAAACAGACCGAAATTGGCGTCCACCTCCCAGAGAAACGCGATCTTATGCTCGCTCATCCAAAGGATCTCGGCCTTGACGCGCTCCATGGGAAACATGCGCACGCGGGATTCCAGCGGCCCCCAATCGCAATAGGCGCAGTGATACGGGCAGCCGCGGGTGGTTTCGAGCGTGGCGTTGAAGGAGATCCCGGGGTACCGCCGCAGGATACCGTCGAACAGCCCTTCCAGATACGGGGACGGATAATCCGTGCCGCAGGCCTGCGCGGCAGGGGTATGCACGCATTCGCCGCTTTGCGTGCGGAATGAAACGTTAAAAACAGACGCCAGCGGCGCGCCGAGGGCCAGCGCCTCCAGAAGCGCCTTCACGGTGGCCTCCCCTTCCCCATGGCTCAGGATATCGATATACGGAAAGGCCTCCAGAAAAGACGTATCATCGGGCACGTTATGGCCACCGAACACGATCACGCAATCGGGATAGGCCGCCTTCACGGCCTTTGCCAGCGCTTTGTTGTACTCCGTGTTCCAGCAGTAGCAGCAGAACAGCATAACGGCGGGCGCTTCCAACGAGGAAAGCACGTCGCCGATCTTATCGCGAAGAAAAAGGAAGTCCTTCAGAAGAAACCGCGTCCGGACCGCTTCGCTCGTCCAGGCGTTTGCCGCCAGCAAACCGGCGGTGTAGGGCAGGTAGACGTTGCGCGAACCGGCGTCCGCAGTGATATCTACCTGAACGAAATATACGTTTTTCATGATCGCGCTCCCCCCCCTGTTCTCTTAAGGAACAGGCCGCCGGATCACGGCGTATAGTTACCGTCGTAGCTTACAAGCGAGGTATAGGTAACGCCCTCCATGGCGTTGATCTTTTGTACGAAATCGGTATCATCCTTTACCGGACGCACCTCAAGGATCAGCTCCATGCCGCTGCCGCCCACCAGCGTTTTGGATTTGACCCGGCAGCGTTTGACGGCTTTTTTGGCCGTCTCCTCCACCTTACGGTCCATTTTCGCGTCGTCGAACCGCACGATGAGCAGATACGGCGCGGAATAATCCTTGCGGGCGGTGAATACCAGCAGCAGCACGCCGATGATGGGCGCCCCGATGAGCGCCAGCGGAATGAGCCCCGCGCCGCACAGAATACCCTCGCTGATGGCCCAGAAGATAAATACGATATCGATGGGGTCTTTGATGGCGGAGCGGAACCGCACGATGGAAAGCGCGCCCACCATACCCAGCGACAGCACGATGTTGGACGTGACGCCGAGGATCACCAGCGTGGTGATCATGGTCATGGCGATGAGCGACAGGTTGAAGGAACCCGAATACACGACCCCCGCAAAGGTTCTGGAATAGATAAAGTAGATAATCAAACCGATCAGAAAGCTGAGCACGAGCGCAATGGCGCTGTCCGTAACCGAAAACTGCGTGATGCGGTTCAGAAAATCCGATTGAAAAATGTCTGAAAAGCTCACAGAGAGCAATCCCGTCATGATGATACCTCCTGCATCAAAAGTAAACGCCGCTTGCGGCAAATTTGGAATAGGCAGTGCGCAGCCGGCCCACGGAGCCGATGAGCTGCGGAATATAATCGGGCAGATACTGATCGTATTTCAGCTCCAGCACGCATTCGCCCTGCGCAGCCGCGGGCATACCCGAGAGCGTCGGCGCGAAGAAGGCGTCCGTGCGCGGCGACACGCGGATATCACTGTCGAGCGTAACGCGCACACTGCCGGAAGCGTCGCAGAACGCGGCGCGGGTGTACTCCACCACCGTGCGGGGCTTGAGGCCGCCCGCACGCGCGTCGGCCAGGCAGACCTGCGCGAAGGGCTCCGGCCGCGCCGAAAGAAAACCGTATTCGCCGCGCAGAAGGCTTTGCGCCTGAGCCACGCTCAGACGCAGCTCCGGCTTTGTGCCGCCGCCGTACCGCTTGGTTTTTCTCTCAAGTCGCAAAAACGAGGGATCGAGATTATACATGCGCAGGCGGAACTTTTCCCGCTCCGGCGCACCGGAAAGCGTATCGCCCAACGCGGTATTCTCAAGATCGTCGAAATAGAGCGTGCGCACCCGATAGGTCCCGTCCGCCGTCGCGTAGGGGTCGCGCAGCAATACCGCCGACAGCCGCCGCAGAAGCAGCTCCCGCTCCGCCGCGGAGATCTCATATTTCAATTCCTGCCTGCAGCTCATACTGCCGGATTTCCTCCTTCCGGGCAAAGACGGGCTTTGTCTTTCCCCGCAAAACGATAGTGCCGGACGCCTTAAATGCAACCGAAGCAAAGCAAAACGCCCGGAATTTTCTGCTTTTTCATTTAACTGCATTATAGCAAACAGCCGATTTTATGTCAACCTCGTCCTGCGCAGCAAAACAGAAACACGCCCCGGATCTTCATCCGGGGCGCGGAGCAAACCGTTAACGGTTATCTTTTGAAGAATCCGAACAGATTCCTGAAGAAGGCAATGATCTTGCAGAAGAGACCGTCCTGCTTCCAGAGGCCGGTACGGCCGTTGTGGTTCAGACCGCACTTCGGGCATTTTTCAGAGGTTACGGTAGAACCGCTGTCGTCGGAGGAGGAGGGTTCGGGCTGACCGCAGTTCTCGCAAACACCGTTCACATAGCTGTGTCCGGGGGCGGGCAGCTCAACATCCACAACGATCTGGTGGCAGTTGGCGCATTCGTAAGTAATACGCCCAGGTTCGGTGCAGGAGGTAAACGTGACATTCTTTGTGGATTCATCTACCACGTGTACGGGACGCTCGGTGATCGCTACGGAATAAGAATCGCCGCAGGCGGTGCATACGAATACGTTCACACCGTCGGCCGCGCAGGTTGCGGGTCTGCTGGCCGATTCATCCTTAACGTAGTTGTGCGGTGCGTACTCACCGAAGGATCTGCCGCAGTTCGCGCACACGGCAAGGGCCGTGCAGGTAGCGGGCGTGCCGACCACGTGGTCAAGCTTGGGCGTATAGTTATCTCTGTAGGTATCGCCGCAGCCGTTGACGCAGGTATAAACCGTGTAGCCGACCGTGGTGCAGGTGGGTTCGACCACCTGATACTTATAGGCGTGGCCCTTCGCGCCGATTTCCGTTTGCGCAACGAGCACTTCGCCGCAGCGCGCGCAGTGGGAACCTGCCGTCTTACCGGCGGCGTCGCAGGTGGCGGCCACTGCCTTATCGGTTACGACCTGATGGCCGAGCACCGGCAGCTCAACGACGTCCGTATCGCCGCAAACGGCGCAGGTGCGGGTTCTGGAGCCGTATTCCGTGCAGGTGGATTCTACGGTGACCCATTCGCCGAACTGATGCATCGTCTTTTCGATCACAGTACCGGGGGTGATCACCTGATTACATACGGCGCAGTAGAGATCGCCGGTGTAACCGGTTGCGATGCAGGTGGCCGCTCTTGCGTCTCTCACTTCAGCTTCGGGCGTATGCGCAAGCTTGGGCAGCGTTACGGCGTTGGTAATCACGGTGCCGCACAGCGAGCACACGGTGCCGGCCTGCTGACCGGTGGCGGCGCAGGTTGCGGGCGTATCGGCGCCGTAAGGAATGATGGCGTCGGCAGGATGCTCGCCGTTCATGGGCAGAACGACGATCACGGTGAGATTGCAGCGCGCGCAGGTAAATTTATTGTAGCCGTCGGCGACGCAGGTAGCCGCAACGCTTTCGACGGGCTCGGCGGGCAGATCGTGGCCGAGGGCGGCGATCACGGGGTTCGCGATCTCGGTTTCGCCGTTTTCATCGGCAAAGGCCTTGCCGCAGTTGGCGCACGCATAGTAGGCGACGTTGCCGTCTTCGGTGCAGGTGGCGTCCTTCGCGGGAACGAAGGTCATATCGTGGCCGAGGGCCTCGATCTCCCGTTCTTCCACAATACCGCAGCGGATACATCTGCGTTTTTCAAGGCCCTTTTCGGTATCGGTGGGAAGCACCGCAACCACCCAATCGGTGAAGTTGTGGTCGAGGGCGGGGATGGTGCCTACGCCGTCGGTAATCTCATTCTTGCCGTTGGCATCGGAGAAGAGTTTCTGGCAGCGGGTGCACTTGTAGCAATCCGGGATGCCTTCCTCGGTACAGGTGGCGGGTGTGCCTGCAACGGTTTCAAGGTCGTGGCCGAGCGCGGCGATCACAGCGGGCTCCTGATAGTAGCCGTCGCAGTTCGCGCAGTAGTAGCCTTCGCCGTGGCCGTCTTCGGTGCAGGTGGGATCGGCGGGAGCGATATATTCGCCCTGCGTGTGTTCGAGCGCCGGGATCTCGCGGGTTTCAACGTAATCGCAGCGGGAGCATTCTCTCTTTTCTTCGCCGGGGGCGGCGCAGGTGGCGGCCGTAACTTCCGTCCAGGTATCGGGCAGATCATGGCCGAGCGCGGGGATCACTTTGCCGGCTTCCTTATCAGGATCGGCCTGGCCGCAGACGGAGCACAGCCATGCGCCGGTGTAACCGGGCTCGGTGCAGGTGGCATCCACGTGGTCGACGAACTGATAGTCGTGCGGCGCGAGATCCTTTTCGGGAACGGCATCGATCTGGGCCTTATCGGCATCGAAGAGGTCGCCGCAGCGCGCGCACTCGTAATAAGCATAGTGGCCCTTTTCGGTGCAGGTGGAATCGGTTTCTTCCACAAGCTTGTAATCATGGCCGAGCGCCGGAAGCACACGCTGGGCTTCGGTTTCATGACCTTCAAGATACAGGCCGCAGTTCTTACATACGGTGTAGGCCTCTTCGCCGGGCTCGGTGCAGGTGGGATCCTTCTGTTCATGGGAGTCCCAATCGTGACCGGTAGCCGGGATATTGCCGACGCGGGCTTTCTCGCCGCAGCGGGCGCACTCATAGTAGTAATACCCGGCGGTGGTACAGGTTGCGGCAACCGTGATGGGTTCCACAAGGAAGCTGCCTTCGTCATCGGTCAGATGATCGAAATTAACGTCGCCGTAGTCATGGCCCAGTGCGGGGATAATACGGTTTTCGTCGGTAATCAGGGTTTCAACGCCGTTGATCACCACGGAGTAAGTGGGATCGAGCACACCGCAGTTCCGGCACACCTTCTTGCCGTAGGAACCGGCCTTGGTGCAGGTGGGCTCGGCAACGCCTACTACCTCAAAGGCGTGGCCGATCGGCTCATCCTCGAAGTCTCTCACAAAGCCGCATACGGTGCAGCGCATCTTATACGTCTGGCCCGTGGTGCAGGTGGTGGCGCCGCCGAAATCGTAGGGCTCGCCCCAGATGTGCTTATGACCCACGTATTTGCCCCATACTTCGTAGGTATAGCCGTTTACAAGCTTCTTGAGCTTATCGCTGTTGCTGTAAGTAGAACCGTCGGTATACTCCCAGTGATCGAACACGTAGTGGCTGCCGGAATCCGTATGGCTCGGCGCGGAAGCGTTCGTGGGCATATCGGGCGCGGTGGCGGAATAATTGTGACGGATGGTCTGCGTGTTCAGCAGCGTGCCCTTATAATCGTAGAACTTCACGTTGTAGCGGAAATCGTAATACGCCGCGTAAACCGTGGTATTCTGGGCGATGGTGATGGTGGTGGGCAGGCTGCTGCTGGCGCCCCAGGTGACGGTGCCGTCTTTATAGGTCGCTCTCTCGTTCGTCTGCGCATCCGTCTGGCTGGTATTCCAGCCGACGAAATCGGAGGAATAGCTGCGGGTCATACGCACGTTATCCGGGTTGAGCGTAAAGGTGGCGCGGCCGCTGGTGTTCGCCGCCGCGGAGGCGTTGGCGCCGCAGTTCAGCACCAGATTGCCGGTCTGGCTCGCGGGCGAGCCGGAACCGCCGTTATTATTATAGGAAAGCGTTACGCTGGAAGTATAAAGCGCATAGAACTGATAGGTATCCGTCAGGTTACCGTTTTTAATGTTCCGCTTGACCGTGGTTTCGGTCTTGGCGTGATCCGCCGAGGTCTTGGTGGTGCTGTCGACCGCCCAGCCCGCGAAGGTATACGTGGTATTGTTCGCGGTCATGGTGGCGGGCACGCTGGGTACGGCGAAGCTGTATTGCGTGGCGTTGTTATAAACCGTACTTGTCACGTTCTGCGACTGGCGCGTACCGCTGGCGTTATACCAATTGAAGGTGGCCGTGGCGGTTTTGCTGAAGATGGCGTAGAGCGTATCGTTATAGTTATCGATCGTGATGGCGCTGCCGGGCTTCGTGCCGCTGGTGGCGCTCTGCGAGCCGTTCCAGCCGACGAAGGTCCAGGTGCCGGTGGAAGAGCTGCCCTTCTCTTTTTTGGCGGTGTAATTGCCGCCGCTCGGGATCGTATAGCTCACGTTCGCGTTTGCAGTGCCGTTCGCCGTGTTATCGGGCCCCGGTACGGCAGAGGTGCCGCCGTTGCCGCTCACGTTATACGTGATTTTATAAGTGGGCGTGATCGGCACGGTCCACTGATGATACAGGCTGTCGTAATTGGCCTTTACCGTCAGGTTCGCCTTCGCGCGGGTGTATTTCGTTGCCGTTACGGTAAGCGTATTGTTCTCGTTCGCTCCGGTGGTGGAAAGCGAAGCATCTCCGCCCACGGTACCGGAAACCGACCACGACTTGGGCGCGGCGGTCCAGATCGCGTTATACTGGTCGTATACGTAAGCGGAAAGGCTCAGCGTCTTATTGGCGCCGCCGGTGGCGTTCAGCGTGATGTTGGCCGCGTTGGTGTTGACGGCGTTGCCTTCGCTTTTGCTGGTGGCGACTTTTGTGGCTTTGGGATACAGACCGCTGGGGCAATCTTTCCAGCCGGAATTTTTGCCCGAGGTACCGCCGCCGCCGGACACGGTGCTGGAGGACCAGCTGAAGGTGGCGAACTCGTAACGGTTGTATGTGCCGGAATTCTCATCCCTGACATAAAGGTCGATCCGGAAGTTCGCGCCCTGCGGGTTGTAGAACATGTTATTGTTGTTGTCAACGTTCGCGGATACGTAAACCTGCGTGGGCCAGTAACCGTCGGTACGGGTACTGGTCGTAGACTCGCCGCCGTCTACAAATCCGGAGCCGAGGTCATAGTTGTTCCACAGCGTGACCTGCGATCCGGTACCGTTTTTGTCTTTGCCGTAAACGGTGATCCGGCCGCTGTCGCCGCCGTCATAATACGTGTCTTTCCACGTGTTGACGACTTTGAAATAGTAGGAGTGCGTGGGGCTTGCGGTATACGCGCCCGCCGTAAGCGCCGAAAAATCGAGCGCCATTACGGTGAGGCACATCAGCAAAGCCAAAAACACACTCAGCGCTTTTTTGCCGTATGCTTTCATAAATGCTTCCTCCTGTTTTATGGGTAGGGTATAAAGGGCATAGAATGCCCCCACTTATACATTATTAATTATAGCAACGGAATTGTGAAATTGCAAACCCTCTTTTTCAACAAAATTTTATACTTCTGTTTATTTAAAACTGACAAATCCAACCAAAGAAAAGGCGCCGTTCACACACAGTTCATTCTTTCTTGATTTCAGCGGCAAAAAGTTTTTTCTGCGGCCCGGCGCGGCCCTTCTTCTTGACAAATCTTACCGTTTTCACTAAAATACAATTGAATAATTTTTTGGAGATGCAGCATGATACCGATTCCCGACCATATGATCCCGCTCGCGCCCCATACCGACCCCAGAGGCAAGCTGCTTTGCGCGGAATGCGGAAAAGAGATCCCGTTTGAGGTCAAACGCGTATTTTTCATATCCGACGTGCCCGCGGGCGCCGTGCGCGGAGAGCACGCCTATAAGCACAACGAATTTGCCGTTTGCGCCGCCGGAAGCTGCACGGTGGAGCTCAGCGACGGCGTAACCGCCCGCACCGTGCGTTTATGCGAAGCGAACCGGGGGCTGCTGATCCCGGCGGGCTGCTGGCGCACCCTGCGCGATTTTTCGCCGGACTGCGTGCTCACGGTGCTCTCGGACGCGTTTTTCAGCGAGGACGATTATATTTTCGACCGGGAAGCGTTCCTGCGCGCCGCCCGCGAAGATGTATGAGAAAGAATCATGAGAAAGAAAAAAACTGCCTGCGCGGATGCAGGCAGTTTTGTTGCAATTGCGGCAAGCTGAAATTTGCGCCGTTCGCCGTTCGCGTTTGATTTTTCGGCAAAGGGGCGGATCAATGTTTATTGCGGTCTGACCGGTTGTTTTTTTTGTTAGCAAGTCAGGTATAGCGCCTGTTCACAGAGGTATTTCGCCTTTTTTACGTGCAGGTGCGGTTCCGATGCGAACGGCGAACGGCGAACGGCTGTCGCGCCTCCGGCGCGACAAACTGCGCCCCGTCACGGTCTTCCCGTGACCTCGAGGATATACCCCGCGCCGCCCTCCGTAAGTCGGTAGGAAAGGTTTTCCCCGATCCACTGCAGGAGCTCCTCTTTCGGCATGGGTTCAAAGCTGAAGGTATTGTAGGCAGGCACGTAGAGATACGCGGGCAGCCGCGCGGGATGGGTTTGCCAGAAGGCGGCCAGCTGGGCGTTGTAGGACGCAGCGACCCATGCGGAATGGGCAGCGTAGGGCAAACCGAGATAAAGATACGCGTAAGGAAGCCGGTCCGGCACCGCCACAGGGGCGCCGTCGGCCGCCGCCTTGAGCCGGTCGAGATCGTCCAGCGTAAGCTCGTAATACCGGGCGCTCAGCGACGAGGTGACGATCCCCTTATAAGGCCCGCGCGTCAGCGTCTGCGTCTGCCCGGCGTCCGCTTCGTCGAGGAAGGCCGTATCCTGCGGCTTGAGCATGCCCTCTATGTATACGAAACCGAGATTCCACACCGTAAAAAACAGGCAGAACACCGCCACCGCGGCCGCGGCGACGGCTTTGGGGAGACGCGACGGCTTTTCGGACCGCTTTTTTTTGTTCGTTTTCCCTTCGTCGGACGCCGCCCGGAGCTCCTTCCACAGCTCCGGCATACACAACGCCGCCGCCAGAAACACGAGCTTGCCTCCGCTGCCCAGAACGTTTGCGGAGCCGAGATCCACGAACAGTGTGAACAGGAGCCCCGAAGCGAGCGCCGCGCCGAAGCGGCTGTTTCTCTTTTTGCATAAAAGATAGGGCACGGGCCCCCAGAGCAGGACCGGCGCCTCGTGGAACTCCACGGTATGAAGGAAATCGGCCGCGTACGCCGCGCGGATATAGCAGGCGGAGGCAAAGAGGCACCCCGCCGCGAAAACGGCGATACGGAGCCGAGGATCTTTCTTTTTCGACAGCGCATAGAAAACGGCGGCGGCAAGCGTTGCGCCGAGCCCCGCCAGCGGCAGCGCGCCGAAGAAGCGAAGCGCGTCTTTCAGCCGGGAGGGATCGAACAGGCCCGCAGAGGTGAACTGCTCGTCCATGCGCAGATAAGGCAGCGCCGACGGCAGAGCGCGCAGCGTGCCGGAGAACAGCAGGTACGCCATGAACGCCGCGAAGGAGGCGGCGGCCCCCAGCAGGATCCACAGGCAGCTTTTGCGGTTCAGGAGAAAGGCGTAATTTTCAAGGAACGGCCTTTTCCGGCGCATGCATTCGCATACCGCCGTTGCGGCGACGTAGATCAGGAACACGAAGACCAGCAGCGGCTCGGCCAGCACCCCGCAAGCCAGGATGACGCCGCAAACAAACAGAGAGAACGGCCCTCGCTCTTTCGGGTCCGTCATCAAAAGCAGGCAGAGGGAGGCGAACGCCATGGCGGAAACCGTATAATAGCAGAGAGAGCACACACCCTGCGGCAGCAGCCCGCAGAACAGCAGCGCGCCGCACAACCCCGCAAAACGGAACCGGCGCAGCCTGCAATACATAAAAACGTAAAACAGCAGATCCACGCCGAGGTAAAAATACCGCATAAACAGGATCAGCCCCTCTGTGCCGCCGGAAACGGCGGTAAAGATCCGGTACGGAATGATATTGAAAATAAAGGCGAGCTGGGTGAGATGCCATTCGTCAATAAAAAACCGGTCCCCCTGCAATATACGCTGGGGAACGGTATAGTAAAAGGCTTCGTCCAGCAGCCCCATGGAGCGGTTCGCCGTGGCAAATAAATAAGTGAACAGCGCCGCGCCGCAAACGACGGCGAGCAGATCGCAAATAAGATCTCCGTTTTTTTGCTTGAGCAGCCTCATTCTCCGCCGTCCGTTTCTTCACGCACGGCCGCCGGAGCGTACCGGTTTGCGTGCGAAATGTAAAGCCCCATCTGCGTGAGCCACGCGCCCACTACGGCAAAGCCCAGCGCGCCGAGGGCGCCGCCCAACAGCAGCACGAAGGCCCAACCGGAGAACTCGCCGTATTTCACGCCGTACACGACCGTAAGGATCAGGCCCGCCAGCGCGGCGAGACCGCACAGGATCAGCCCTGCCAGCGCCAGACACGGCAGCACCGGGGAGTGTACGAGAACGGCGTCCACAGCCAGCTTGATTTTATTCTTGTAATTATACTTTGATTTTCCTACTTCCCTTCTGAACCGTTTATGCTCCACGGTGGTCTTCGGGAAGGGCAGGGTGCTTGCCACAGCGGGCAGAAAATAGGGGATATGGTCGTAAGCCTTCAGCGCTTCGATCGCGCGCCGGCTCATCAGGCGGAAATTGGAATGCTGGTTCTGCTGACCGGTGCGAAAGATCTTCATCATCAGGTAAAAACAGCCGGAGAAAAAACGCTCGGAGAGAGGATCGTCCGCCCGGTCGTTGCGCACGCCCAGCACAAGGTCGTTCCCCTCGTAATACTTTTGCAGCATGGTTTCGGAAACGTTGATATCGTCCTGAAGGTCGCTGTCGATCGTGATCACGCAGTCCGCCCGCGCGGCGGCGTAAAACATACCCGCCAGCAGCGCGTTTTTTTCGCCGGAATTTTTTGCGAGGTCGATGCCAATCGCCAAAGGCTCCTTTGCGTGCAGGTCCTTGATGAGCTGCCAGGTGCAGTCGGGAGAGCCGTCGTTCACAAACAGAACGCGGCTGTTTTCGCTCACGAGCCCCTTTTCGATCAGGATCTTCAGTTTTTCAACGAACACCGGCCCCGTAACGGGCAAAACTTCCTCTTCTTTATAACACGGGACGACGTAATAGAGCGTTGCGGACAATGGCGAGCCCTCCGTTTCTCAGTTTTTTTTCTGGTTTTGCGCCCGGAGCGCCACGGCGGTTTTTTTGACCGCGGACTGCAGCTGCGGGGCGATCACGGTATTGATGAAGGTATCTTTGATCTGCCAGTCGCTTTCCCTGGCCTGCGGCGAAGGGCAGTGCCCCTTCCAGCGAATGGGGATGATACCGCTGCCGCAGTACCGGCAGAAGGGATGGGGCGCGGAAAACGCCTCGATCACGCGCCAACCGTCCAGCGCGGGATCGTAGATATCAAACAGGTCGTCTTCGGGATACGCCGCGCCGAACCGACGGTTGAACCGGTAGGTGCAGAAGGCGAAGGAGCAGGGCGCGAGACGGCCGTTGCCCAGCATATGGCAGTGGGTGAAAATGCAGTTATTGAAAGCCGGCGCGGGGGATCCCGCCGGGGTGACGCGCAGGTTCCGGAAGAAATAACGCATGGGCACGCTGAAGTTGCACGAGACGCCCGCCGAATGCAGCGCGGCAAGGATCTCTTTTTTCTTTTTCGCCGTGGGAGGGTAATTGGAAATATCGAAGCTGCATCCCGCGGCGCCGATGCGCCGGAGCGTATCGGTAGAAACGGACGGCAGCAGCAGCCCGTTGGTGACCACGCGCAGATCGCAGTCGGGAAAAATACGCCGCGCCGTTTCAACGTATTCGGCCACACGGGGGTTCAGCAGCGGCTCGCCGCCCATGATGCGGATCTTGGCAATGCCCCAAAAGAGCGTTTTCATTCGGGTGAGATCCGCCGTGAAGCGGTCGAGATCATAGTAGATTTCGTCGTCCTGCGCCAGATTGGAATAATCGCAGCAGCCGCGGCAATTCAGGTTGCACACGCGGGTGATTTCGGTCTCAACATAATCGAGCCGGGGCTTGAAAACGTCCACCGCCAGCGGAGCGGCGGCAAATCCCAGCCCCCCCGGGATCACGTATACGGATACGCCCCGCAGGCTGCGGCACAGGGCGGTAACGGCCTGCAGCTTTTCGTTGGCCAGCGCGAACACGACCGTACCGGGGGCGTCCGCAGCCAGCCGCGTCGCGTCGGGCGAGTCCTTTACATACCGCAAGTCCCCCTGCGGATAAAGGCCGCGCAGCCGGGGCAGCTCTTTTTTATCGTCGTAATAAACGACGGCGGTTTCGGGGTTCATATGCGCACCTCTCAAACGGAAAACGCGTTCAGCGCGTCGATCACGCAGGCTTGCTCCGCTTCGGTCATGCCGTTATACATCGGCAATGAGAGCACCGTGTCGCTCAGCCGCTCGGCCGCGGGCAGGCTGCCGGGCTTCATGCCCAGATACCGGTAAGCTTCGCTCAGATGCGGCGGGATGGGATAGTGGATCAGCGTGCGGACGCCGCGCGCCTCCAGAAAGGCCTGCAGCGCGTCGCGCGCGGGGCAGCGCAGCACATACTGGTGCCACACGTTATAGGTTTCGGGCCGGGGCGCGGGCAGGGTGAGCAGCGGGTTGCGGATCCCCCCGGCGTAGCGCTCCGCCAGCACGTTGCGCTCGGTGTTAAGTTCGTCCAGATGCCGCAGCCGCACCGAAAGCAGACCGGCCTGCAGCTCGTCGAGCCGGGAATTTGCGCCGATCATGCAGTTGTAGTATTTTTTTTCGCTGCCGTAGCTGCGGAAGGCGCGCATACGGTCCCGCAAAGCGGCGTCCCGCACGAGCACGGCGCCGCCGTCGCCGAAGCCGCCGAGATTTTTCGTGGGGTAGAAGGAGAAGCAGGCGGCGTCCCCGAAGGAACCGGCCTTCTGCCCGCGCCAGGCGGCTCCGTGAGCCTGCGCGCAGTCCTCCACCAGCAGCAGGCCGTGCCCTTTGCAGAAGCGCAGGATCTCTTCCATAGGCGTCATCAGCCCGTAAAGATGGGTGACCAGCACGGCGCGGGTACGGGAGGTCAAAAGCCCCTCCAGCCCGCGCGGATCCAGCCCGAAATATTCGTCCGGCTCCGCAAACACCGGAGAAGCGCCGCAGTCGGTGATACCCATCACCCCCGCGATGAAGGTGTTGGCCTGCACGATGACCTCGTCCCCGGGCCCCAGCCCCAGCATGCGGAACGTGATGCGCAGCGCATCCAGACCGCTGGCCACCCCCACGCAGAAGGGCATGCCGATATACGCGGCAAAGGCCTCCTCGAACGCGGCGAGCTCCCGGCCGAGAATATAGGAACCTGAGCGCAGGATCTCCAGCGCTTTCTGTTCGTATTCTTTTTCGTGCAGCGCGTAGGCGCGGTCCACCCGGGCGGCAAAGATTTCCATATTTGGCTCCGTTTCGGTATAGTTCAGTTCTATTTTAACAGGATATGCATAAAAATGCAATACGTATTTCCCCGAAAGGGTCTGCCCGGGGAACGCCAAAGCCCATTGACAAAGAAAATCGCTTTTCATATAATTATAGTGAAAGAATTTCAAATTCCGGGACGGTTTTTCATGACAAAACTGAAAAAACTTACGCAAAACGAATATTTCGCCTTCGACGTGCTCGCCGCCGTGCTGGGCGCGGCGCTGGTCGTTTTTTTGCTGTGCACGGCAAAATACGGCGTCAGCGCGCCGGACGAGGGATATTACTACACCGTGGCCCACCGGCTCTCGCTGGGAGAGAAAATGATCGCGGACGAGTGGAACCTGGCCCAGCTGGTGCACCTGATGAACCTGCTGCCGAACCTATTATATATAAAGCTGACCGACGGCACCGAAGGGCTGATCCTCTTCATGCGGTACCTGTTTATCGCGATCGTCGCGATCTACTACGTATGGCTGTATATAAAGCTGCGCAGGTATAAGGGCTGGGGCGTTGCGGCGGCCTTTCTGTTTTGCGCCGTGATCCAGCAAACGCTGCTCACCATCGCCTATTTTACCGCCGCCCCCATGGCCGCGCTGGCGGTCTGCCTGATCCTGACGGACGGAAAGGAACACGGCGCGTTCACGCTGCTGTTTACCGGCGTTGTGATGGCCTTCGGCATTCTGGCGGAGCCGTTTCTGATCCTGATTTTTCTTCTGTGGTTCGCGCTCACGCTGCTGCGGGAGATGCGCGTGAAAAAAGGGGCTGCCTTCGGCGACGCCGCGGGGCTTTTGCGCGGTCGCGTCTTTATATGGACGACGGCGGGCGCGGTTGCGGTGTTCGTGCCGTACATGGCGTACCTGCTGCTGAGCGGCTCCTTTGAGGGGATCGGCGCGGCGCTGCCGTACCTTGCCAGCGGCGAGGAATACAACAGCGAAAACCTGATCGATTTCAGCAAATTCATCGGCGCGGCGGCGCTGCAAAGCCCCGTATTCGTTCTGGGAACGGCAGCGTGCACCGCCGCTGCGGCGGCAGTCCGTTTCAAAAAATCCCTCGGTCTGCGGGCAAAAAGGATCGTGTTTCTGTGCGCATGCGCTTTTCTGGCGGGCGGATACCTGTACGGGCTGATCCATACCTTCAGCGGCAGAGATCCCGAGACCTGGGTGGCGTTTCTGCAATACAATAATTTTACGCTGATGCTGTTTTCCCCCACACTCTGGCTGCTGTGCGATAAAAAAACACCGCGACTGTTCGCCTTGTGGCTGATCGGCGTGCTGTTCTCTGTTCTGGTGGACGTTTCCTCCACCGTGATCCTCGCCAGCGGCGGCGGTCTTGTGCGCACGGCGTGCATCCTTCAGCTGCCCGTACTGCTGAGGGAACTGCGGGACCCTACGGTTTCATCAAAAGGAAACGAACCGAAAAAAAACGTTCTTTCAAAGGGCACGCGCGCCGCGCAGAGCTTTCTTGCGGTGTGCGCGGCGGCAGCGCTGCTGTGGAACGGCGGATATTTTGCGATGGAAACCGTGCAAAAACCATGGGAATTTCTGTTTTACAGCGAGCCGATGGACTGCAACCTGACCAAAGGGCCGTGGAAGGGGCTGCGCACCAACCGATCGGTACAGCGTTTTTACTACGATACGCTGGAGGATCTGGATGCGATCCTTGCAAAAGACCCCGAGCGCGCTCCGGTATGCGTTTTATCGCTGTTCCCGTTTGATTATCTTTACATGAACGTTCCGTACGGCGCTTACTCGGCGTGGTATGAATACGATGAACCGCAGCGTCTGGCTGCGTATTGGCTGCTTCGCCCGAAGCAGCAGCCGGCATTCATTTACGTGCCGCACTACGATATGTATTCATATCAGCGGCTGACGGACGCCGAGATAAACGAAAAACTCGAAGGGCTTGAAGAATACGTTGAAGGCGAGCGAACCGAAGGCAAAGCCGGAACGATCATTCGCGTTACGGCGCTGCGCCTGCCGGCGGAAAACGGAAGGAAGGAATAAACGCGCCATGTATTTACAAAAAAGACTGAAAGAAGATCCCGCCTTTCGCAGCCTGCTGCTTGCGGCCTCGCTGGGTACGTTTTTGTTCGTTTTTTTTCTGCTTACGGCAAAATACGGCGTTTCGGCGCCGGACGAATGCGCTTATTATACCGTGCCGCACCGTTTGCTGCTCGGTGAAAAGCTGATCGCGGACGAATGGAACGTGGCGCAGCTCGCCTATTTGCCGGACCTGCTCCCCTTCTGGGCGTTCACACGCGTTACCGGCGGCACCGAAGGGCTGGTTCTTTTCATGCGATGCCTGTTCATTGCCGTAAACACCGTTTTTTACGTCTTTTTATGCCGTAAGCTGCGGCGCTTCCGCATCTGGGGCATACTGGCGGCCTTTTCGTTCAGCGCCGTGATACTGCAAACGATTTTCAGCATCACTTATTTTACCGCCGCCCCGATGGCCGCGGCAGCCTTCGGCATGCTGCTGATCATAGACGAACGGGAAAAAGGCGTTCCCGGCCTGCTGTTCTGCGGCGTGCTGCTCGCCTGCGCAGTACTGGAAGAACCTTATTTGTTTTTCTGCTTTCTTCTATGGGCCGCCGCCGTGTCGGTTCGCGCCGTGCGGAGAAAAAAAACCGGAACCGTTCCGGAAAAATACGGGTTTATTCTGCGCGGACGCGTTTTTCTCGGAACAGCCGCGGGCGCTGCGGCCGTGTTCGCCGTTTTTATGACGTATATGTTTCTTTCCGGCGCATTCCGGAACTTCGCCGCCGCATTTCCTTACCTTACCTCAGGCGCGGAGATCGGCAAGCTGGACACAACGCTTCTGAACAAGCTGCGGGAAGCCTGCGGCTATTTCGGGAGCCCCTTCATTGCGGGACTTTCGGCGGCGCTGATCGCCGCGGCGGCGCTGCGCATCCGGAAAAAACCGGCCCCGAGAGCAAAACGTATTGTGTTTCTGTGCGCCTGCATTTCGCTTGCGGGCTGCTGCGTATACGCGGGAGTGAAAACCTTCGGCGCCGACGAGATCACGGTAATGGCGGCGTTCTGCGAATACCACGGGTTCCCACTGCTGCTGTTTTCTCCGGTGCTGTGGCTGCTGTGCGGGAATAACGCCCCCCGTCTCACCGTGCTTTGGCTTTCCGGCGTTTTATTTTCCGTTTCGGTGGACGCCTCTTCCGCGGTGATCATCGCAAGCGGCATAGGTATTGTGCGCATGGCGTGCATACTGCAGCTTTCCGTTTTCCTTCCGGAGCTGCGCACGGCCGCGGCGGAGCCGGAACGGAAAAAGAAAAACGCCCCGGCGCAAAAAAAATCCGCCCGCCCGTTTTACCGCGCCGCGCTCTGCCTTTGCTGCGCGGCCGTGATCGCATGGCACGGCGCATATGTTCTTGCGCAAACGATTTACAAGCCGTATGAAAAGCTGCTCCTGCGCGATCCCGCGCCGCTTGATACGGCGATTGAAAAGGGGCCGCTGCGGGGGCTCGTGACCACAGAGCACACAGCCGAGGTATACGCCGCCACGCTGCGCGATCTCGATTTGATCAAAAATGCCGCCGGCGGCGCGCCGGTAACCGTGCCCGCCCTTGCGCCCTACACGTATTTATACCTTGATCTGCCCTACGGGACCTACACCGCATGGTTTGAGTATTATGAAACCGACCGGCTCGCTGCGTTCTGGCAGCTGCGTCCGGCGCAGCAGCCCGCTTATATTTATATTCCGTATTACGAAAAAGGGCTGTTTTCCCGAATGGACGACAGAACGCTTTCGATCATGCGGGAGAGGATCTTTGCATGGGTGGACGGCGAGCTGACCGAAGGGGAAGCCGGATATATAATAAAGGTTACCGCCATCCGCTCCCCCTTCCCCTCGTAACCGAACTGAAAAACAAAAAAGGCTGTTTCACACGGCGCAGGAACAGAAACGATTCCGCGGCGTTATGAAACAGCGCTTTTTATTTATTATATATTTCAGCGCTTTGTACGGCCGCGCCGCGCCGGGAAGCGGAAGAAAAACACAAGCGCGGCGCACCCGAACACAAAAACCGCGCCCGCGATACAGTATTCGTAATACACGTCGGGAATGCCGTCCCCCAGATACCCGGCGCGCCACGACGGATAGGCGTCCGTGATCTTCTGCGGCAGGGACGGATCCAGCATCGGGGAATAATCGGCAAGAAAATCGGCGATCCCCTCCCCCGTCATGGTCATATCCAGCGTTTCGCCCGCGGGATCGTAATACATCTCGCCGCTTTTCCCGTCCAGCTGCGCCGTGAGGGACTGATAATACCGGTCCAGCGTATACAGCAGCGGGGAATACTGCATTTCGGACGCGGTCAGCAGATCCTGCGGGGTGGTGGGCGCGGTGAGGAACATGGCGGCGTCCCGCGCGAGATAAGGCGCGAGCGTTTCCACAAGGCCCGTTACGTAAGGATGCAGCCGCGCCGGGGCAAGAAAGGTTTCGCAGATCCCGCGCAGATACGCGTGATAGGTTTCTTTATATTCCGGGTTCTGCATGATCAGCTCGAACAGCGGGGTTTTCAGGTCTTCGTAATCGTCCAGATAGAAGCAGTCAATCCAGCTGGGGCGCTTCGAGGTATCGAAGGCCGTACCCAGATCCCACGGGATCAGCACGATCTTACCGCCGTTGTCATAAAGAAAGAAGTTATTCTGCTCGGTGAGCAGCGAGCCCTCTCCCCCTACGGCGGCGGTGCAGGCGAAATATCGCAGTATTTCGTCCATATCGAGATACGCCTCATACCCCTCGCGCCGGTTCAGCGCGTCCAGCAGACGAAGCAGCGTTTCGTGCCCCCGGTCGGATTTTGCCTCCAGCCCGCCGAACCAGATGGATTCATGGTAGGGGGACGGCACGTAATCGTAGGTGGATTTATACAGGGAGCCCTCCGCCCCGCCGAACTGCTTCTCAAGAAACCGCGTATTCACCGATTCCACCGCCAGGTAGGGGCTTACGTCCACGCCGTTCATCCGCACGAAGGCAAACGCATGGGCGGGGGTGGGAACGCCGAGCGAGGCGTAAAGATCGAGGGCGATATACTCCGTAAACAGCTCCATGGGCATTTTGGAATTCACAAAGACCACGGAGGTATTGGAGAGCGCCGGGGAAAAATCGTTTTCGGAACGGAATTTCACGCGCAGGGGGATCTTTTTCGACGGCATCGCCTGCCCGATCACGCGGGAGAACGCGCCGCGGGTATTGATCTGAAGCTGCTGATACGGCCCGCCGTTCACGGAAACGAACGCCTTGCGCGGCACGTTGCGCGTATCGGAGATCAGCCGTTTGTAAACCGACGGCTGCAGGCCGAAGTCGATCTCAACCACGTCCGCCTGCGCCGCGCCGCGCGCGCCGAAGAAAAAAACGGGCGCGCACAGCAGCAGGAGGGCAAGCAGCCCGGCGGTAAAAACACGGTGTTTCAGCATAAGTCATCCTTCCGGAAAAATCCGTTGCGGCCGGGGCTCATTTCCACCGGTCGATCTTTACGATATAACCGATCTCCCCTTCGGTTACGGTAATATCGGCGTTTTCTTCAAACCACGCCAGCTTTTCTTCGGCAGTGATATCGTTGAATTCAATATAACTCAGGGTAAAAAACGGGATATAGGCCACGTCGGGACGCCGGTCGGGATGCAGAGTCCACCAGCCCTCTTCGGTATGCCAGTCGTTGCCCACGATATGCGTGGCGGGCGTGTTCACGCGCACCCCGGCGTTCATATAGACCGTGGTATCGTAATCCACAACGATCAGTCCGTTTTCGCACACGGCGGCGACGGCGCGGGCGTCGCGGCAGCTTTTTTCGTAATTCTCTTTGAGCGCGGCGGTGGTGCGGATCCCCTTCAGGATACCGGTATCGATCACCGCGTCCAGCGGCGCATCCGACTTGCAGAAGATCCGCTCCGTTTCGTGCAGGCGGGCCATATAGACGAAGTGCCACGCCTCAAAGGAGGGAATGAACACAAGCAGCGCGCACAGCAGCGCACCGAAGGCGGCCTTTCCTTTGGCGGGAGCCGCGCCTTTTCTGCGGCCCTCCGCCCTGCGCGGGAACAGCGGCGCCTGCTCGGCGATATAATCGCGCAGCAGCAAAACGGCGGGAACGCAGCCCACCAGCATCAGGGAACCGAAGGAATTGTTGGAAAACAGATCCACCGACGCCGATACCGCGAAGGAAAAAACCAGAAAGGCGAACAGCTTTTTGTTCTTTTTTTCGGTGCAGGCATAGGATGCCGCGGCCAGCAGCGACAACAGCAGCGGATGGCTCACCGCCTCTCCGGACGAGTCGTGGCTGTTTCGGTAGGTGGGGTACAGAATGAGATGCACGTTCATCAGCATATACAGCACGGCGAGAACGGCGAAAAACTGCTTCCGCCGACGCCTGCCGAACCGGTTCGGGATCACGCACAGCAGCCACACCGCCGTGAATGGGACGGCGAAATAGACACCGTAATAGAGGCAGTACGTGACCGGCTTCATCAGACGGATCAGTGTGGTGGACATACCGCTGCCGTTATCGAAGGTTACGTACTGCAGCATTTCGGAAACGCCCGCAAACATGGCTTTCAGATCGCTGCCGGTAAAGACGAGCAGACACAGAAGCAGGAACACGGCCGCAGCCGCGCAGATCCCGATAAACGTGTAAAGCCATACGCCGGGCGAGAGCACGGAAGCGGCGTCCTCCGGCACCGTTTTCTTTTTTTTCGCGCGGATCGACCGGAACAGCACGGCGGCGCTGTAGGCGAACCACACCAGCGCCACGGATGGCTCGGCGATCACGGCGCAGCTGAACAGAAAACCGGCGAAAACCAGATGGGGCTTGCGGCGATCCTTTTTTATAAACAGCAGGATCCCCGCGATGGCCGCGGCATTGGCGCAAACGGAATAATAGCTGGTGGTTTTTATGCCGAACAGATCGGTGCCGATGAAGAGCACCCCTGCCAGCACCGCCCAGCAGCCGTAGTCCCGCAGCCGCGCGTAGATATAAACGAACAGGATCAGCTTTATAGCGACGTACAGATACCTGAGCGAAAGGGCAAGCCCCTCCACGCCGCCGAAGAGCGAGGTATACACGCTGTAGGGCAGGTACGTGAACACCGAAATCAGGTTGCTGATCATCCAGTCGTCCGCAAAGAGCTTATCGCCCGATGCAATGCGGTAGGGGAAAAACTGGTACATCGTTTCGTCGCACACCGTAATACCGTAGGACGCGGTCGCCAGAAAATACGCCGCGGCCGCGATGAGCGCGAACAGAAAAACGATATCGGACGGCCGTATCGCGGACGTGCCCGCGGAAAGCGGCCCGTGTCGCCGCGCAGTTTTCATAAGTCACAGCCTCCTTCCGGTTTTACCGGGATTACCGGTCCACCGTGATAATAAAGCCTGCCTCCCCTCCTTCCACGGGGATCGAGGCAAGCGTGCTGAGCTAAGCCTTTTTTTCTCTGCCGTATCATCGTCAAAGGTCTAATAGCCGAGGGAGTCGTAAGGGATATTGAACACGTCTGACAGGCGGTCGGGGTACGTTTCCCACCAAAGCTTCTCACCCTGCCAGCCGTCGGTGAAAAAGTGGAGCCACGGTTCCGCCGCCCGGGTGTGGGAATCCAGATATACGGTGGGAGCAAAATCCAGCACGCAGCAGCCCGTTTTGCTCAGCGCGCCGATTCGGCGGGCGTCCCGCAGTGTTTTCATGTAATTCTCCGCCAGCGACCGGGTAGTGATCACGCCCTTGAGCGCGCCTTCCCCGATCTCGGTATCCAACGGCTCGGACGAGGGCGCAAGGATCCGCTCCGTTTCAAAC
The DNA here is from genome assembly GCA_947165755.1 of uncultured Clostridia bacterium. Lineage (GTDB taxonomy): Bacteria > Bacillota > Clostridia > Oscillospirales > Acutalibacteraceae > RUG806. Next base: position 509 of record CAMVBR010000001.1, on the reverse strand, counting down.
AGCCGCCCCATATACGCGTAGTGCCCGGCTTCGCTGAGGGGCAGAAACGCCAGCAGCGCGAACAGAACGCCGAAGCAGAGCGTTTCGTCGGCCTTTCGCCGGGCCGGTTTTTTTCCGCACCGCTTTGTTTCCGGGCGCCCCGCCCGTAAGCCCGGCGGGGGTGAGCAGCAGCTTTACCGTCATGGCGGCGAACAGAACCGAAAGGGCCGTAAAGAACAGGGTCTCGTATTTTTTTGTAAATCGGTGGAAGATTACGCCCGCCGCGAACACAAGCACGAACAGTGCCGACAGCACGCGGTTGTAAAGATAGGCCTGCACGTAGGGCTTCGCCAGCCGTATGGCCAGCACCGAGGTACCTGCGACGGGATCGTGCCCCGCGCTGCCGAGCATCTGCGAAACGCCGGTAACGATCGCCTTTACATCCGTACCGGTAAAGAAGGCCGCGCAGGAAACGAGGAACAGCGCCGCCCCGGCGCACACACCGGCGACAACGTACAGCCATACCCTGC